>DAIOEN010000076.1:0-30602 GCA_036746235.1 Vulcanimicrobiota bacterium
ATGACTCCATAGAGGTTTTAGCAAGTAAAATCATCCATATTAAAATACCTGACAGAAGGGATAAGATCATCAATGTAATAAGAGATTCTACAAGGCTTAAAGCTTTAAATGATTTCATAATATTTCCCTTTATTGTATTGACGCGTGACGCGTAACGCGTAGATAATCAGCCGTGCAATTAAAGAACAGGCGGATTATAGATAATAATAGTTTCCAGTATTACCTGATTACTTCTTCCTCCGTCATTCCAGTTAACTGTTGTCCATACCTGTTTTTTTTGTCCTCTTACCAGTTCCTTTACACTCAGAGTATAGTCCATCTTCATGGTAAAGGTTTTGCCATTTTTTAAACCTGTAACAGTCTGGCTTCCCGAATAAGCTTTAATATCATCAATATAGGTATTTCTTGCCTGTTCAAGAAGGCTTCTCCCCAGTGTAGCCGCACTTATATGATTTTCAGACAGTTGAAGCCCTTTATAAACAGCAGGGAAAACATTCATTACGGCAATTAAAAGAATAACAATAATAAATATTGCCACTAAAGCTTCTATGAGACTGAAAGCCAGTTCTTTTTTCATAGAAAATCTCTCCTGAACTATAATTTTTACTTACCGGTGCAAACCTTTTTTTCAGTTCAGTACACTACTTAACTGCATAAAAGGCAGAGCCAGCACCAGTATAAGTACTCCGATAATTATGCCTATAAAAACCATAATAAGAGGTTCTATAAGATCGGTAAGAGCCCTTATAGAAAGCTCAACCTGTGTTTCATAAAAATCTGCCAGTTTATCAAGCATGGTTCCGAGGGTTCCTGCTTCTTCACCGGCAGCCAGCATACTTATGGCCATCTGGCTGAATACATTAGTATCACGTAGAGGATCTGCAAGGTTTTCTCCTTCTGCAAGTTTCTTTATAGAACTCCTCACTGCTTTTTCCATTATAACGTTTCCCATGCTTGTTGAAACTATTTCCATAGACTGAAGGAGAGGTACACCGCTTGTATAGAGAGCGCTCAGGGTTCTGGCAAAACGGGCAATGGCAAGCCTCTGAAATATAGTACCGAAAAGCTTATTTTTCAATTTGAAATCATCCATATAATACCTGTATTGTTCTGTTTTAGATATATAAATAAGACCGATTACCAGTATTATTACGAGAGGTACTATAAAAAGCAGATTATGAGAAATAAAGGTACTTAAATCTATAAAAACCTTTGTAAATATGGGAAGATCTCCTCCGAGCTGGTCATAAATAGCCTTAATTCTCGGGATTCCGAATATAAATATAAAAGCTGTTATAAACAGAGACAGAACCAGAACTATTACAGGGTAATAAAAAGCTCCCTGAACCTTTTTCTTCAAATTTTCGGCATTTTCTATATAGGTAGCAAGACGGAGGAGTATATCAGGCAATTTACCGCTTGCTTCACCTGCTTCTACCATAGATACATACAGTTTTGAAAATATATCTGGATATTTCTTAAATAATTCTGAAAGAGGTTTTCCTTCCCCTATACCAATAAGCAATTCAAGGACTATCTGTTTCAAATCAGGATTATCTACATCTGCCGATATGATGTCCAGTGCTCTTCTCATGTTAATACCGGCGCTCAACATAGAAGCAAGTTCCTGAGTAAAAAGAAGAAGTTCTTCTCCTTTTATTTTCTTCTGCCCTATTCCAAGAAAGGCCAAAGCTCCCGGCTCTTTAATCTTCACAGGAAGCAATTTCGTAACGGTAAGATTTCTGTTAGATAAAACCGTCATTGCTCCTTCTTTATTTTCTGCTTCAAGTGTACCAGTTGTTCTTCTTCCGTCCTTATCCAGACCGGCAAAATCAAATAAAGGCATGAATTATCCCTCCTAAAAATCAGTTATCAATGACCAGTTATCAGTTATCAGTTATACTATTAATATAGAATTATTACTGGTCACTGGTCACTGCTCACTGCTCACTGGTCACTGCTCACTACTCACGTTACACTCAAAACTTCTTCAATACTCGTAATACCCTGGATAAATTTCTCTACGGCACTATCTCTTAAAGTCATAAAATTACCTTCTTCCAGAGCAAGATCTCTTATTTTTTCCTGTGTTACTTCTTCAGGTTTCAATCGTCGCATGTTCTGATTGATTTCCAGCAGTTCATGAATGGCGATTCTGCCTTTGTAACCGAGATTTCCGCAGGCAGAACAGCCTTTAGGCTCGAAAAGTTCCACTCCCTGAGGTAAAGATTTTAAACCAATAGATGCAATCTCATCTGCTGTTAAATTTATCTTTACTTTACAGGCAGAACAGAGGCGTCTTACCAGTCTCTGTGCCAGAATACCGTTCAATGACGAAAAAACAAGAAAAGATTGAATTCCCATATCTATCAATCTTGTCACAGACGATGGCGTATCATTTGTATGTAATGTGCTGAATACAAGATGGCCTGTAAGAGATGCCTTTATGGCAATCTCGGCAGATTCAAGATCCCTTATTTCTCCTAACATAACAATATCAGGATCATGGCGAAGTACTGCCCTGAGACCGGCTCCGAAGGTAAAACCTATGGATGAATTTACTGCAATCTGAGTCAGTCCTTCCATCTGATATTCTACAGGATCTTCAAGGGTAATAATCTTCTTTTTAGGAGTATAAATATATTTCAGAGTAGCGTAAAGGGTTGAACTTTTCCCCGAGCCTGTAGGGCCTGTAACAAGTAGAATTCCATGCGGTCTCACTATTAATTTTTTATACCTGTCCAGCATGTTCCGGTTAAAACCTATATCATCAATACCTTTGCCCTTACCTCCCGTATCAAGGATACGTATAACGACTCCTTCACCGTTTACATTCGGTATGATGGAAACTCTTAAATCATAGTCACGATTATTTACATTAATACTTGACCTTCCGTCCTGAGGAAGTCTCCTTTCTGCCACATCCATATTGGATATAATCTTTATACGTGATACTACGGCACGAAATATATCAAAAGGAGGGGGAGGAAACTCATGAAGCACACCGTCTACCCTGTAACGGAGCATTACCTTTTCAGGGAAAGGCTCAATATGTATATCACTTGCTCCGAGATTTATAGCCTGTGTCAACATATAATTTACAAGTTTTATGGCAGGAGCTTCATCATCTTCTATACGAATCTGGGTTTCAACAGGTTTCTTTTCTAGCTTCTCCTGTTTATAACCTACCATTTTTTTTGCAGTTTCTTCTTTTGTAAGATAGACTCTGTTAATAGAAGCTTTTAAATCACTTTCAAGAGAAAGAACAGGTTCCACTTCAAGTCCTGTCAGTTTCCTTATATAATCCTGAGCCGTAAGGTTATCAGGATCTTTAAGGGCTACATACAATTTATCATCCAATTGAAAAAGAGGTATTAAAAGAAATCTTCTTGCTATATCTTCTGTAATTTTAAGGGAACTTTCTATCTCCGGATGATAATACTCCAGTTCCAGAGCAGGTAATTTATAATAGTAAGACATGGCAGAAAGCAATTCTTTTTTAGAAATAGATTTATTTTCAAGTAAAAAGGTTGCCCCATCTCTTCCTTCTTCATCTTCTTTAATAGCTTTTAAAAATAAATCAGAATCTATCTTATCTTTTAATAAATCCAGCCAGCTATCCATAAAACGCCTCTCTTTGAAAATCAAGTCAACGCCAGACCTGATACCAGTTTAAACTTCACAGGTTCTAAAGATCCGGTGAATTTAGTATCTATTTTAATCCTGTTCCACGTATCGGAAATAACAGGAATATTTATATATTCGGAAAGTCTACTGTCCAGTCCTTTCATAAGAGCAGTTCCGCCGGAAAGAAAAACTTTATTTATAGAAATAGACTGACTGCGGAACTGTTTGTTGAAAAATTCCAGTGATTTTTTTACCTCATCAAGCCATTTTATCATAAATGGCTCCATAGAAATATCTTTCTCTGTGGCATCATAAGACATTTTATAACCTTCAGCTTCTTTCCAGGAAATCTGTTCACCCATCTGTATGGCATAAGTAAAGTCACGTCCACCGGTAGAAAATTCCCTGAAATAATATGGATATCTGTCCTGCAAGATTATAACATAGGTCATACAAAATCCTGTATGAACAAGAACATAAAAATTATCTTTCAGCCCATGATTTTTTGACCACTCCCTTACAAGCGAAAGAACAGGCGAGCACATATTTTCTATCTGAAGTCCGCATTGTTCCAGCATATTTTTCATGTCTTCCACAGATTTTTTCTGGGCTGCAACAAAGAAAATACCTGTTTTATTCTCTTCTTTTTTAATAGAAGGAACAGTTATATAAGAAAGGTTTACAGTATCCATAGGAAAAGGAATGTATTTTATTGCCCGGGAAGGCACAGCTACATCCATTTCTTTTTTTGTAAGTTTCGGTAAATCAATATACTGACATATTGTATCTTCGCAGTGTATGGCAGTATTTACATTATCACTGAAGGCTGAACACTCTTTCTGGCAGACAGATAGGAAAGATTTCAGTTTTTCCTTTAATCTTTCACCTGCAAGTATGTCATCTTTCTTTTCTCTTCCCGGAAAATTTTTTTCTTCTCTCCCGTAGTGGATAATCCCTCTGCCTTCATCCAGGAGTATATATTTAAGACTGTCCTGACCTATATCAAGTCCTGCTTTCAGTTGTTTTTTAAACAGACCGAGCATATGCTTTCCCCCTCTCAGGCTTTTATAATAACACAGGGCCATGAAAATGTCTATTTATATATATCAGGCCGAGTTTTTTATAATACTTTTACTTCCATAGTTTTATCGGCAAAAATTATATTTTTATAATAGTGTGATAAATTATTTCGGATACAATTTGTTACCACCTTTTTACTTCCATGTTTTACCGGCAAAAATTATATTGGTACCAGAGTAAATAATAAATTATTTTCAGGAGGTAAACGTCATGATAACATCTTTATCTAACACCAGCTTTACAGGTAATGCAATTACATCTTCAATTAAAAGGGAGGTGGAACAGACACCGATTATATCTGACAGCTTTGTATTTTCTTCTGATATAAAACCGGAAATATTTAAAAATATCTTTAAAGAACATACACAGGAAGAGGAAATAAATAGTTCTTACGAAGCCGATAAACTTTCCCTGAGCATTGGTGATACAGATCTTCTTATAAAAGAAAAACAAAAAGAATTAAAATATCTAAAAGAGCATCTATCATCACTTGAAACAAATCATAAATTACTCCATCTTTGGAAAACGATGGAAACATCTGGAAAAGAACTTTATTCAAATCATCAGGAAATTCTAAAACTCAGAAAAAAGATTCAAAAAATTGAAAGAGAAATCAGATTTCTTAAATTAGAAAAATACGTAGAAAACGTGGACTATCCCCCCGAAGCTGTAGCAGAATATTACCTGAATGTAAACATGGATATTCCTTCTGGTGAATTAAAAAAGATAGGGGAACACTATACTTCGCTTAAAAGTTCATTCAGTCCGATGATGAGCGGAGGTAACAGTGTGAAAACACTGGAAAATGGGGAGATATGGAAAGAAATGAATGATCTCCTTACTATAAAAGAAAAAAATCCCGTAGAAATAGATGCATCCTTTCACTTACTCAATCATCCTGATATATATAAAAAAATTGGAGACGCAGCAAAATCAGGACATAAAATAAGAATTCTCATAGATCCCGGAACAGGTTTCAAAGATGATGGATATTATGCGGATGGGAGTGAATTATATCAATGTTTTAAAACACTTGAACAATTAACAAAAGAAACAAAAGGTGCTGATACAGGTATAGCTCTTATGAAAAAAGAGAATATAAAGGATTCAATGAAGAGGAATTTTTTAAGGGCCGGAGACAGAATAATAACAGGAGCTATGGACGGAGACAGAGCTTCAGGAGAAGATGTTGATTATGCCATGTTAATAGAAGGACCGGCAGCAAAATCTCTGTCGGAGAGGTTCATTAAAGATGTAAATCTTTCTTCAGGAAAAACGATGGAAGAAATAATGGGGAAAGATACTTCTGACCTTTTAAACAAAGGTTTTGTAATTGATAAAAAAACAGGTAATGAAGAAAGACGTAAGATTATACTGACTGCAGAAGACTTCAGACATTTTCTTGCTTCCCTTTTACCTGCAGAAAGTCAGAAATACATAGAATCTGCAAAAAATACAGCAGACTCTTCATGGAGAATCCTTGAGGAATATAAAAAGCATGGTATGTCTGTAAGGGATTTTGGTACTTTTCACAGTCATGGAAATATCTGCCTGACAGATGAAAAACGTCTTGCCTGTCTTATGAGTAATAGAAAAGAGATGAAAGCAGAACTTTCCGATGAAGGAAGAATAAAATTTTCTGAAAAATTCAAGGAATATTTTACAGAACTTAATTCAGAGGGAAATATGTCCCGTCTGAAAGATATAGCTCTACCTTCTGATAAGGTTTCAGGGGATCAAATGCTTGCAGTGGCAAACAGTCCTGAAGAACTTCAGGCACTTATAATCTACGCAATAAATACTGCAAAAGATTTTCTCTATATTCCTTCTTTCTGCCTTACGGAAGATATGGCAAAACTCCTGATAGAAAAGAAAAAATCTATGGAAAAAAAGTGCAAAAAACTTGATATAAAGGTTATTCTGGAACCATCGCTTATTAATATGGAAGCATGCCTTCTGCTTGAAGAAGCAGGCATACCTGTCAGATGGGCAATACTTGACGGAACAGATTCTAGAAATAATAGAAAAATCAATTCAGGTATGATAGTAAGTGACAAAATATTCCTTACAGGGTCTGATTTAAGCAATGAAGGATTGAGAGAAAATATAGATACATCTGTTATGGCTTTTGTCTATCCTGATATAGAAGAAACTGTGAAAAAAAGAGAGGAATACAGAAAAAGTTTCCTCAAACTCTGGGAAAAAGAAAGTCTTGATTTCTTTAATACATTTCATTTACCCGACACGCCGCAATTCAGTGATAAACTTGCAAAGGAAGAATATAGAAAAGGACTGATTGAAGAGGTTATAAAAATGATAGAAAAACATGAAAAAAATTATGGTTCTATTGTAAGTAATATTTTAGAAACAAGAGATGATGTAAGAGAAGAAAAAGAGAAACTGATAAAGGAAGGGTTTCATGAAGGGAATGCTTCACTTATGGCTCTCAGAAAATTTTATAACGACCGGGAACTGGAAGCTTTTAAACTGAATGCAGAGAAACCACGTCTCTTCATGGGGAAAATAGAAACTGAGTAGGGGCAACCCCCTGTGGTTGAGCAACAAAGGGCAGGCAGAGGCGCCTGCCCATGTATAAGAAAATTATTCCTGAATCAATCCTGACCGGGTAAGTCTGAAATTTCCTTCTTTTACCTCGGAAGAATTTGTTCCTATAAAAACTTTAAAATCTCCTGCTTCTACTCCATAACTCATATCTTTTCTGTAAAAGGCAAGATCCTTTGCTGTAATTTCAAAAGTAACTGTCCCGGATTTACCCGGTGCCAGAGTAATTTTCTTGAATCCTTTAAGTTCTTTAACGGGTCTCGTTACACTCCCGACAAGATCCCTTATATATAACTGCACAGTCTCTTCTCCTGTAACAGAACCGGTATTTTTCACAGTTACACTTACATTAAGCGTATCTTTAAGAGAAATTTCCTTTTTATCCAGAGTGAGAGGAGAATATTCGAATGTTGTATAAGACAGACCGTATCCGAAAGGATAGAGAGGACTGTTGGGCACGTCCAGATATTTAGAAGTATATTTATTTTTCTCATCCATCGGCCTGCCTGTATTTTTCATATTATAATAAAGCGGAATCTGTCCTGCGGTTCGTGGGAATGTTACAGTAAGTTTTCCTGAAGGATTATAATCTCCGAATAACACATCGGCTATTGCATTTCCCGCTTCTGTTCCCAGAAACCATGTTTCCAGTATGCCGTCGAGATTCTCGGCTTCCCAGGCAATTGTGAGAGGTCTGCCGTTCATAAGTACAAGCACTACAGGTTTACCTGTCTTTTTCAGTTCCATAAGAAGTTCCTTCTGAACTCCGGGAAGATCAAGATTTGACCTGCTTGCAGCCTCTCCGCTCATAGAAGCACTTTCTCCCATGACTGCCACTATGACATCGGCTTTTTTCGCTGTTTCAAGAGCTTCCTTAAAACCTTTTTTATCTGTATCTGATATGGAACATCCCTTTACATAAAGAATTTCTGTAGAAGAAGGTACTTTGCTTTTTATACCTTCCATAACAGACACGGCTTTCTTCCAGTCTCCTGCGGCACACCATGAGCCTATGAGATTTTCCTTATCATCTGCAAGGGGGCCTATAAGAGCCAGGGTTTTCACATCTTTTTTAATTGGAAGTATAGTGCGGTCATTTTTCAGAAGCACTATGGATTTTCTGGCAATATCTCTGGCATGAGAGAGAAACTCTTCTGTCATTACATAATTTTTCTCCCTTTTTTCATCACAGTAGAGGTAAGGGTTATCAAAAAGACCTTTTTTATATTTCATCTCTAAAATTCTTCTTACGGAATTATCTACCTGATGTATTGAAACTTTTCCTTCTTTTACAAGTTCAGGAAGATATTTATAATAGGTTGCACCCTGCATGTCCATATCAAGACCTGCGTTGAATGCAAGAAGTGCTGCTTCTTTCTCGTCTGCCACTATGCCATGACAGATCATTTCATTTACAGAAGTATAATCCGACACTATAAAGCCGGCAAAACGCCATTTTTTCTTAAGAATTTCATCGAGGAGATATTTGTTGCCTGTACATGGCACACCGTCAAGTTCGTTAAAGGCACTCATAAAGGTGCATACACCTGCGTCCAGTGCACCTCTAAAAGGAGGTAAATATGTAGAGAATAGTTCTCTCTGAGAAATATCTACAGTGCTGTAATCTCTTCCTGCCTGGGCTGCGCCGTAGGCACAGTAATGTTTTGCGCATGCAAGGAGGCTGTCAGGAGCAGACATGTCATCTCCCTGAAAACCTTTAACCCTGGCTTTTGCTATAAGGGTTCCCAGATATGTATCTTCTCCGGCACCTTCACTTATTCTTCCCCATCTCGGATCTCTTGCAATATCTACCATAGGCGCAAAGGTCCAGTGGATACCTTCGGCAGATGCCTCAATAGCCGCAATTCTTGCACTTTTCTCTATGCCGGAAAGATCCCACGAACAGGACTCTCCCAGGGATATGGGGAAAATTGTTCTGTGTCCGTGAATAACATCATAACCAAAGAGAAGAGGTATATGGAGCCTTGTTTCTTCCACTGCTATTTTCTGCAGATCATAATTATATTTTGCCGTATAGGCATTAAAGATAGAGCCAGTTTTCCCTGAGCGTATATCATCTTTATAGGTACTTCTCATGGTAGGCCCCGTCACATCCCAGTCACTCGTAAAAAGGGTAAGCTGTCCGACTTTTTCTTCAAGGGTCATTTCTTTTATTAAATTATCAATTTTCTGGTTCATAACAGACGTATCTTTCTTTTCATCATCTTTTGCCATAGTGCTTTGAAACATAGTAAATACAAATAAGAGACACAAAAAACATATTACTTTTTTCATAGGTCACCTCTCTAAAATTTTTAACAATTTAAATATTACCGGCACCCATGCCGAACAGGTTAAACAATTTCCGCACAGCAATTCCTCCCGTCACGGGTTACGCATTACCCGTCACGAGACTATTATCCGTCATAACAGCATATGCCTGTTCTGGGGGAATTGACTAAAGGCAGTCTGAACATACATTCATGAGTTTCAGCACAGTCACCACATAAAGGGCCGCATGCAGGGCAAATCTCCACGGATATTCTCTTATTACACTGAGAGCATATTAATTCCGGATCTTGATTTCTTGCCAGAAGTTTCACCCATTTTCCTTCTGTTTCTCCGAAATATTCACTTAAAACCCTCAATTTCAGATCTGTACTGAGACCGAAATCATATTTATAGCTGAATTCCATACCGGGTCTGAGTAAATCCATAAGTTTAAGCTCCATATCCTTATATCCCATATAATCTTCCGGGTAGGAAACATAGACTTCTTTACCTATCCTGAAACTACTCAGATGGTCACAGCATTCCAGCCAGATATATCTTAAATAAATATCCAGATCCTTGAGTTTTGAAGAAACAGGAATTTCTATATGAAGCCAGTATAATCTGTATCCTTCAACAACTATATGAAAACATTTTCCCCCTTTCTTTTTTTCAAGAATTGATTTTCTTTCTTTACATGTTTCGAGGTGTTTCCACATACCTGCTCTTGTAAATACCTTATTACAGTAGCTGCATATACCTTTTGTCGTAGTGTCTGCCATTATCATTCCTCCCCTATCGCAATAGCTTTCTGAGACCCAGTATTGCCGCACCAAAAGCTCCTGTAAGTTCCGGTTCCTTTGGTACATTTAACTTTATATTCAGAACTTTCTCAATAGCCCTTACAACACCGGTATTCCTTGCAACTCCTCCGGTCATAGTAACTTCCTCCCTGAGACCTACTCTTTCAACGAGTCCAGCTGTTCTTTCTGCCACACCTCTATGGAGGCCTTTTATTATATTTTCTTTTGTTTCTTTTTCAGCCATAAGAGATATAACTTCTGATTCGGCAAATACTGTACATATGCTGTTTATAGAAATATTTTTTTTAGCCTTTTCATCAAATTTGGCCAGTTCATCCAGAGAAACTGCAAGGGTTCTGCACATCATTTCCAGAAACTTTCCTGTACCTGCAGCACATTTATCATTCATAACAAAATCAAAAGGTTTACCATGCTGATTTACAGCAATTACTTTACTGTCCTGTCCGCCAATATCTACAACAGTTCTCGTTCCGGGGAATAAATAGCCTGCTCCCGCACCGTGACAGGTTATTTCAGTTATCTGTTTATTTGAACAAGAAAGACTTTCCCTGCCATATCCGGTAGATACTATATATTTTATATCTTTTCTTTTTATATTCAAATTTTCCTGAAAACCGGAAATTATATTATTAACAAGTCTGTCCGGATCTATACCGGATGGTTCGGAGACTCCGCCGAGTATATTGCAATCCCTGTCTATGATGACACATTTTGTACTTCTTGAACCGAGATCAACACCGAGAATATAATCCATACCATTACTCCTATTGTGACGCGTGACGCGAGGAATCTTTAATTTCAATAAAACGGGAACAAATTACCGCACCAGGTAAATTAGTAACCATTTTATCAGCTTCTGCCTGACAGGCTCTTACGAAGAAAAATAATTTGCCTTATATCATTTGTTTTACAGACAATAAATTAACCCTTTTTTAATTTTTAATTCTATAATAAAAAACTAATTTTTCTTCTCCAGAGCCTGCCAGGCAGAAGCTTTTTACGAATAACCTTTTATCTGTTACGGTACTAACAATCATGACCGGTTCGGTCACAACGAAGAATGAGAACTTATCCTCCCTTCACTCTTCACTCTTCACAATTCTCATATAAAGTATAATCAAACATTTCAAGGAAAGCTTCCAGCCTGGTTTTAAGCTGTCCGTCCGAATAATTTCTACTGTCTATACAATCACCGCTGAGTTCCAGTAAAGGTATATTTTTCACTGAAAGGGCATCTTTTATAAGCCTTATTCCTCCATTGATTTTCCTGCAACTGGACTGAGAAAAATGTACAGCTCCATGGATGCCGAAAAAATCACAGAGTTTCACAATCTTTTCAATCCTGTTCCCGGCAGAACCAAAAAAAGGAGAAGACATGATCTTGTGCGCCAGTCCTTCCAGAGGGTCATCTAAGGGGAGTTCTTCCCAGTATATATTATTCATTTCTTCAAAGACTACAGATGAAGCCCCATTTTTTTTCAAAACTTCTGTAAAAGATTCTTTATAAAAAGGCACAAAATAAAGCCATAGTATTTTTATCTGTTCCCCCGGCGGCTTAAAGTAACGGGATTTTTCCATCAATTCGGCAAGTAACATCTCTGAAATCTTCACTCCCTGATGGCTTCCGTAAAAAAGATTGAAATTGAAGAGGCCGAATACAGGTTTTGCCCCCATTATCCCCGGATAGTCTCTCCTCAATTCCATTACTTTTATCATATTTTTCCTGAGTTGATTTGAATATTTCAGGGATCTTCTGAGTTGTTCCTCCGAATATTTCTTTCCTGTGTTACATTCGAGCCAATTTATAAAATCCTCAAGCTGCTCTTTTACATACTTAACAGAATTTTCACTTTTATCAAAGGGAATGTCAAGATAAAAATGTTTTTCACTTTTATCATAAAATTCTCCGATTTTTCTTATGGAATCACATAATTCCGACGAGGTAACAAGCATTTCAGGGGAAGGTATTAATCCGCTCCTTACAGCACCTGCGGCACATTTCTGAAAGGAACAGAGTTCTCTTGTCAGTCCCGCACATTCTATAGAAGAGATCAATCTGTTTGACACATTAAACTTTGCCAGTATAGAAGAAGCCATTTCAAATACAAAAGAAGAAATATTCATGGAATGAAATATTTCCGATGGAAATAACAGATTATGCCATACAGTTCTCTCTTTCTTATTCAGAGTCTTCGAATAAGCTTTAATACAGGCAAGAGTCATATGACTGTTATAAGAAAAGTCGCGATTTATCATAGCAGGAATAAATATTGAAGCTATAAAATTAAATAATACGGGATGTCTGTGAAGAAATTTTATAAATTCCAATCTCTTCATAACCTATCCTCAAACATTTCTATAAAAGCCCTTATTCTGCTGGCAAGCTGCCCTCTGGCTTTCACAGGATAATCACCTTCTATTACGAGAACCGGTATATCCATGGAACGAAGGGATGAAACTAACATATGGATTTCCCAGGAAAAAATATCACAGAATTTTATCAGATAAAATATTATACCATCTACTGAATAATTTGCAATTATCTCTTTAATATTCTTTAATCTCTCTTTTACAGAACCGCACATTCTGGCACATGGTAATTTATGAAGATACCCTTCCGAAAGAGCTTCAACGGGCGGTTTATCCGTATCTACAGACATGCGGACATGTCGTAAAAAGCAGAAATCTTCATATACTACATGAGCACCTGAGGATTCTATAAGATTAATAAACGTGATATCTTCCATAGCGCTGCCGGAAATCATTATTCGCGGCACATGTTCTTTAATACCGGCAAAATCTTTATTGAGAATTTCTTTTAATTTAATATTCAATTCAGCCGGGGCTGGCTGCTTTATTATTATATCCATAATATATGAAGAAGGAATATAAATATCTTTTCTGAGAAGATCTATTTTCCTGAAGAGACCTCTATTTTCATTGTAGAGAAAAATAGCTTCTTTTATTTTATCTGAAGAAATTTCAGAACCTGTATAATGTTCAAGTGTTTCTTTTAAATATTTTATTTGTTCTGTAAAGTACCTTATAGCAGAGTTATCGGTTTTTCTGGGCATATCCAGAAGGTGAACAAAAGGAAGATGTGTATATTTTTTTTCTATATCATAAAATCGTTCCATAGAGTCACAGGAACTGGCTATGATAAGGCCGGCAAAAGTTTCAGAGTCTAAAGTAAGGGATTGATTGAGACAGCTTCGTGTAAACATACAGAAATTTCCGGGGAAATAACCGTAAGATTTTTCAGGGAAATCTCCCAGACCGTTCAGACGAAAAGGAACCAGACCGGATGCGGTAATAAGTTCAAGAGGAACATGACAGCAGAAATAACCTGCCTGTTTGACCGACATAACATCACCTTTATATAGTGAATAGTAAGTAATATACTATTCTTTTCACTTTTCACTTTTCACTTTTCACTCTAATTAACTATAAAATACACTATATAATAACACAATTTCCAGTAAAAGTGAATCTACCTGTCGTAAAAAGACACAATCTTCATTGACTTTTTTCTCTATCATTTGTATAATTTTCATTATTGAGAGAGAGTAATAGTTTTTATATTTAAGGAGGATCATTATGTCAGAAGAAAAAATCGTATCAGAGAAAATTTACGGAGACCCGGAAGATTTTAAACCATGGGCCAAAGAACTCGGTCTGGAAAGTATAAAAGAGGCTGCCAAGTTATATATAAGCGATAAAGCCGAGGCTATTGTAGTTGACAATATAAGCGGAGAACCTGCAAAAAATCCATGGGAAAATCTCTTTGACGGGAAATCTCATTCTGTAATGAAACTTATGGATGAAAAAGGACAGGATTGCAAGATCGCCTATTTCACAGCACCGGATCCGAAAGACGCAAGCCATGTTACATTTAAAGGATTTGGAGGCCCGGCAGGAGACGTATGGTGGCAGGGAGAAATGTTTAAAAAAATAGAAGACGGAAGCCTGAAATACGAAATAATTATAAAAGGGAAAGCAGAATAAATTGACAGATTCATCTCCCTCTAATCGCTACTTTATACTCTGCGATATAGAGGGAGAATTCCAGTCAATAGTGTGTAATTTCCTATTCTTTTCACTTTTCACTCTTCACTTTTCACTATAATAATCCAGAATAGCTCCATACTGCTTTAAAATTAATTTCTCTTTATCATCAAGTCTTAATAAAGCATCATTCAAATCTACACCATTTATATAAAGCCCCGGAACAACATATAAAGTCATAATAGATTTTCCGCTTTTCACATCCACCAGTTCAATCGTATTATCTCTGCGGAAAGAAACGATATGATTACCATCGGGGCTATAGCACAGAAATTTTACCGGGCTGTGACCTTCATAAATTCTGACTATTTCACCGCTTTCTACATACCTTTCTTCTATAGAATTCGCGGAAGAAAAAATAAATTTCTCACCGTCAGGACTGTATGAAGCAGGAAAATTTCCCCTGTAAATCCTGTAAATTTTTCCAGTTTTTCCATTATATTCTTTAAGATTTCCCGGAGGATAGCTTTCAGATAAACTCCTCTTACCATCAGGACTTACAATAACTGTTACGGGAGAAAACCACGAAGAATCCCAGTCATCAATCTTAACGGCTTCTCCCGTGTCCGTATCCCATATAATTCTTACTTCATCACTGCTGTAAGAAACTATTGACCTGCCGTCCGGCACATAATATAGCTTCCAGATATGACCACTGTGTCCTTTATAACTTCTGAGGAACTCCCCTTTAAATATATCCCATTCCTTTATTATACCTTTTCCTCCTGCAGCAAGTCTTTTTCCGTCAGGACTGACGGCAAAAGTATCAAAATCTCCATCGTCATTGTGCCAGAGATATGTTCTGATACATTCACCTGTAAAACTATCCCATTCTTTCAGGCTATTACAGTACGCAGAAGAAACCAGAGATTTTCCGTCGGGAGAACACAAGACAGGAGCGATAGAATTTTCCAGCCTGTACATTCTGATACAGTCAAAAGATTCGGCATCCCATGTATGTATGATACCGCTGTAATAACAGGCAATAATATGTTTCCCGTCAGGGCTGTAAGAGACAGATTCAACAGCAGAATAATGGCTTTTCCCCGTTCTCCATTCTCCTGTCGAACTATTCCATTCTCTGATAAATCCGCTGTCACATCCGACAAGAATCTTTTTTCCGTCACGACTGTAACAGGCACATTTTATACATTCTGAAGTTTTTTCTTTTATTAAGCTCCATGTCTCATTGTTCCATTCAACCAGATCATTACGAAAGGTCAGAACTTTTTGCCCGTCAGGGCTGTAGCAGGCAGAAAAGTATCCTTCGTAACTTTTCAGAGTTTCCCCCGTATTTGCATCAAGTTCCATGACCTTTATATCTCCCCTGCCGACAAGGATTCTGTTGCCATCAGGACTGAATGTAACGAAAGTATAGGGGGTTGTAATCAGAACTTCAAAATCTTCACAGCACGTTCTTATACATTCTCCTGTTCTTACATTCCACAGACATATTTTTTTATCTTCTCCTGCAGATATAAGTTTTTCTCCGTCAGGACTGTAGGAAAAAGACAGTATTTTCTCTCCGTGTCCTTTATAAACCCTTACCTTCTCTCCCGTTTCTCTGTTCCATTCTATGATTTCATAACAGGCTCCTGCAATCTTCTTACCGTCAGGGCTGTAAAAAACAGAAGAGGGGTATCCGGGAGAATCCTTATAGAAAAAAGTGGAAGAATTTATCTTTGAACCTTTTAAAGTGGCTCCTCTCAACAGACCATTTCTGTTACAGCCAAGGAAAACATTATTCAGTGAAACATTGCGGAAATCAAGAAAAGACAGATCTGTATCAGTCAGGTCAACCCTTCTGTCTCTTAATATATATATAATATTTTGAAGTGTATAATCCCCTTTCTCTAAATCCATTCCCCTGAGCCGGTCAATTACAGAATCAAGAAGAGTCTTTTTCTTTCCACCCTGTCTTTCAAAGAGAATTTCTCCAATCATGTGTCTCAGAGGCACAGGGAAAAGACGGCACGATAGTTCAGGAAAATTACGGGACCCGGAGCTAATATGTTCTATAATCTTTTCTTTTATATATATAGCAGAAAAATAATTTCTGAAATCAAAATGAGTAAAAGAAATATTTTCTCCATCTTTTCTCAAAAAGAAATAATTTTCTAAAAACTCTTCTTTTTTTCTTTCCCGAAGATTATATTTATTTATAATAGCGTTAAAATCTTCAATACTTATGGCATAAACATGTTTTTTTTCCATGTTATATGCAATAAATGGAAGTATCCGGCCTGTATAGAGGCTGTGAAGATTTTTATCCTTACGATGGAGACTGTCATATTCCGCCAGAGAGGCAGTAACGAAATTATGAATTATTCCCCCTCTGCAAGACGGGAAGTGAATAAAATCATATTTTTTGCATGATAATTTCTTTCTGGTATAACAGTAAAGTTCCAGTAAAAAAGGGGTTCTCAGAAGCGGTATTTTTCGGGTCAAGTCGTCACAGAACCTGATTTCGTACTGTTCCATGACTGATTTCAGTTGACAGTCATCCAGTATTTCATATATATTTTTTTCATAAAATGAAAAATCACGCATAAATTATTTGTAAGCGTTCAGCTATCAGCAGACAGCAGTCAGCTTTTACAGGAATTACATAATAAATATCGTTAAATATTTTTTCAAATTGGTGTAATGATACTTGTAGGGCTTCTTTCCGAACAGGGCAGGCTGGAATTCGGTATAGGAAATTGAACAGAACAGACAGACAGACAATTTTAGCATATTATCTGGCAGGTCTATAAGTTTCCCACAGAACCCACTCTTTTTCATTACAATAATAAGCCACAGTAAGTTCCACCATTATAAAATCATTTTCCCATATATAATATGTGTCTTTTCTTCCTTCATCAGACAGAGGAATTTCTTTAATTTCATCAGCCTTTCCGTATTTAGCCATAAAAGTATCGACTATTTTTTTTACATCCCATTCATTTTTTATAAAAGGACTCTGAAATAGAATTTGATTTACTCTGTTCTTTTCATTAAAATAAATTGTTCCCTCCCAGCCATCTCTATTCAGAGTAAAATAAACATCTCCTGTTTTAGAGAACATATTTTCTTCGAAAGAAACAGATGCTACTTTCAGAGATTTTTTCACTTCATCTGCGGTCATATCCATTTTTACGACATTCCACCCGCGGAGATTTTGAAAATTTTCTTTACTCTCACAAGGAAATTTTAAATATATATGTAACATAATTAGAATAATTAACATTATTTTAATTTTCATAAATAAACTTCCTTTCTAAAATAAATTAAAGGTGAAATAACATGATTTTTGCATTTATTTTTCTGGTTTTTCTGGCATATCTGTTAATTCGTTTTCGTCTGATTAAAGTATCGGATAAAAAAGATTTTCTTTCTATCCTGCCTGTCTTTATTATTCTCGGATTATTTTTTCACTTCCTTTCAATATTTTATCTTTTTACAAGGGATAAACTGCTCTCTTATACTGTAACTCCTATTATATCATCAATGAAAGATTTTGAAAATTTTAAAAAAGGAAAAGAACTGGTTATTCAGTGTAAAGTAAGTAAGACTATGCCATTTAATCATGAAAATTTCGTTGCCTACAAACAGATTCCCTTTGATGATGACGATTTTGTAATAACAAAAACCCCTCCTCTTGAACTGGAATTAAAAGATGGAAAGATAAAACTGGACAATGAAGATTACCGGATAATGAACTGGCCCCAGAAAAGAGATTCTCTTTATTTATGGAATTTCCTTACAACAGGTACAGAAGTAATTATAACAGGAAGTGAAGTAAAAAAAAGCACTGAGAACAAAAGATTTATTAACGGGGAAATTGTTTTTGCCGGTTCCCGTGATGATTTTCTCCGGAATATGAAAAGAGACTCAATATTACCGGCTGTTATGTTTTACCTGTGTCTTACGTCAGGATTACTTATGTGGATAATTCCTCCTCTATACTTTTTTACAAAGAAAAAACACAGTCAGGAGATTTCATAACACAATGGAACTTCTCATAACAATAGTAATTTTTTTCTTATTTTTAAGTATAAGCTATTTCAGGAAAAAAAACACTGAATATATGTGGAAGAAATTTGCCATTTCCTCAGGATTATCTATAACTCCGGCAAAATATCTCTTTGATTTTCCGAAAATTACAGGCTTATACAGAAATTTTAATATTTCACTCTTCGCAGGTACAAGAGAAATCAAATATGTCAGAATTTCAGGAGATACGTTGAGTAAATTAAAAGATACCATAAATACAGACAGGCTTAAATCTCTTATAAGCGAAATTTTTTCGGAAAAAAAATTAACACATAGATTAAAATCTCTCAATTACAACCACAGAGAAATTGAGTTAATACTGTCACATACCACGGCAGAAGAGGAAAAAAGCTTAAAACCACGTAAATACACTGTTACTTATACATTTATTATGATGTATCGTCTTTCTTCATATAAAGGCTTTAACATTCACATATACAGCAACGGATATTTCAGTAAAAAAGTCGAAAGTGCCTGTAAAGCTATTTCCGACAGATTTATTGAAACAGGTGACAGTGAATTTGAAAAGGCTTTTGTCATAAAAAGCGATAATCCTGAAAAAGCTCTGAAGGTAATTACCTGTGAGACACGAAAAAAACTCCTGACATATAAAATACCTGTAGATATATTGATTTCAGGAAAATCTATAGAATTTGAAACAGAAGGTATAATAAAAAGTCTGTCTTTTCTCAATAATATAGTTGAAATCATGGCAGATACGGGAGAAATGATGTTCCAAGAGTCACAGAAAAGCTGTACTTTCTGCGGTGAAATGTTATCTTTAAAAGATAAATTCTGTATAAACTGCGGAAAAACGTTTAACTGCTGAAGTCATATCCACCTGATTGCTTCATTATAATACCCAGTATAGATGGAGAATTCTGAGGTCTTGTGCGTCAGACAGGTAAAGTAAACCAGAATTTAGAGCCTTTCCCCTCTTCACTTTCAACGCCTATTTTGCCTCCATGCCTTTCTACTATCTTTTTTGTAATGGCCAGTCCCAGGCCTGTACTTTTTTCTCCGCCGGTAGGTTTTACACTGGTTTTATGAAATTCTTTAAATATATATGGCAATTCCTCCGACGGAATACCCTGCCCATTATCTATTATACCGGTAACTATATAATCCCCTTCCCTCACTACTTCAATAATTACGTTTGTATCAGGATATGAATATTTTATGCTATTACTGATTAAATTATCCATTACCTGTTGAAGTTTATTTTTATCAAAAGATATTTCAGGAATATTATTATCAAATATTAACTCCAGACCTATACCCTTTCTATCGGATAAAAGGTGATTAAACTGTATATTGGACTTTAAAAAGTCTATATAATTCTCCTTCTTAATATTCAGTTTAACTATCCCTGATTCTATTGCTCTAATATCCAGTACATCATCCAATAAATTGCTCATATAAACACCTGACTTTTGAATACGTTCTAAAAAGTTGATTTGTTTCTCCGTCAAATTCTCATTTAAGAAATTTAAAATTAACTCTAAAGATGATGTTATGACACCAAGGGGATTTCTTAAATCGTGGGCAACTATACCCAGGAATTCGCTTTTTGCATGACTGGCTGCTTCTGCAGTATCTTTTTCTATCTTTAATTGTTCTGCCTCCTTCTTTCTGGTAATATCTTCTACCATACCTTCATAATACAAAAGATTTTGATTTTCATCTCGAACTTCATGTATATTAATTGAAACTATTATATTTCTGATTTTATATTCAAAATCTTTAATAAAACCCTGTTTTTTAATTATCTCTCGAAAGTGTTCCAGTTTTATAAAATCTAAATGTTCTTTATTTAATAACTCTTCAGGAGTAGAATATCCCAGAATTTGTGCCAGAGCTAAATTTGCAGTTATGAAATGACCATCAGAACCGGCCTGAAAGATCCCTTCAATAGCATTTTCGAAAATACTGCGATATTTTCTCTCTGATTCTTCTAACCTGCTATAGAATCTGGCATTTTCTATAGATATAGCTGCCTGTGAAGAAAGAATTTTCAAAATTTCTACTCTGGCAGAGGTGAAAACACCTCTGGTCTGATTATTTTCTAAATATAAAATACCAAGTAATTCGCCATGACTTATCACAGGAATACAAAGAATCGATCTGGGCTGCCTTTCTCTGACATATATATCGTGAGTAAATATACCTTCCTGTGAAGCATCATTTAATATTACATTTTCTCTAGTTCTTTCTACATAATTTACAATTGCTTCTGACAGGTCTTTGCAATCTTTAACCGGCACAGAGCCGGGAAAGACTATTTTTTCTTTACAATCTGATACATAGGCTTCAACTACAAGTTTCCCATCTTTATTTAAAATCAGGAAACCCTTTTCTCCCCCGGCATTTTCTATAACAATTTCCATTAATTTTTTCAGGAGATTTCCTGAGACTATTTCACCTGAAATTGCCTGTGAGGCTTTTATTACGGATTCTAAATCCAATATTTCTCCATGTCTGTCTGATGTGAATGTTATTATTAAATTGGAATCTCTGCTTATAGATTGAGGTGTTGCCGGTGCTTTTACCAGCAGTTGAGGATATTTTTCATCTAAATCCTTAACTTTAGCCATAGCACCCCATTTAATATAACTGTAACGGGCATCATTCATGTATGTTTTAGCAATATTGATTTTTCCTTTTGCCAGGTAAAACTTTGCTGCCAGTTCCTGTGCTATAGCTTCTTCATTAATATATTTATGTTCTCCTGCCAGGGAAATAGAACGATCATAAAAATCCATTGCTCTGGTATCCTGACCAAGAACACGCATTTTTTCTGCCTCCACAAGAAAAAACTTATGGAGATAATTTACCGGACATATTTTCCCCTGTTTTTTCATTATTTTTTGATAATAAGAAACTTTTTTCATAATAACTTTCTTTTCCGCATTATTTTTACCATAATATGCAAGTCTGATAAGAGAAGAATAGAAGTAAAATAAAGGACCATAAAACAGTCCTTTTACTAATCCCAGATATTTTTCTGTTTTTTCTACATACTCAATAGCTTTCTCATACTCAGAGAAAAGATAATAATAAAGAAGTTTTCGAAAATATATATTAAATATACCAAGCTGATGATTGGTAGTTTTTATCATTTCCAGGAACCTGTCATCATCAATAATTTCACTGACTGTACTGTCATCTTTATTCATAAGTTTCAAAACTATCTGACGATATAGATTTATTGCATATAAATATTTTATCTGTTTTGCCTGTCCTGCTATGTGACTATATTTTTTCATTTCAGAGTCAACCTCTGTCAGTTCCTGACCGGAGAAGTATAAAAGTTGACAGTACAATATTAAAGAGAGCCCGCCGTGCTCCCAATCTCCTGTTTCTAATCCGCTTTGATAAATTTCAAGATAATATTTTGATACACTTCTAAAAGATTCTTTATTTGTTTTTAATATGTTAACAAAAAATAACGTTTTAGTTTTAACTTCTTTTGCATCAAAACGTTCCAATAGATTTAATGCAAGTTGAGAGAACCTGTAACCTTCATCCATTCTTCCCAGGATCATACCAAGACATATTCCATAACTGGCATAAGCACAGGCAGATGCAGGAGCATTACCGTATTTAACAGATAAATTGATCATTTTAAATGCAATCAATGGTAATAGCTCGGGAATAATAGCACGAATAATTGCACTCAGGCTGGATAGAATATTCATTGATGCAAGTTTTACAGGTTCTTTCATTTCAGGGAGGTCGATTAAATCTTCAATTCTTTTTCCCATTAAAGCTAAATTTGTTTTTATTAAACCCAGAACCATATGAAATGAACCGGGTTTTGCAGGTAGCTTTACCCCTAAAAGCCTTAATACCGAGAGAGCAATATCTATTGCTTCAAATATTTTATTCTCTGTTTGACAGGCCAGAATCTTAACTTCATATACTTTTACTTTGTCCAGTATTGTTTTCCCATTATCTATTACCATATTACTTAATAATTCCATCTCTTCATAGTCACTGCCGAGATATGCTGCCTCTGCGGCTTCTGTGTATAAGGACAGGGTTAGCTCATAATAACTTACCCACCTGTCTTCACTCAATAGATTAATACCGGTTTTTAAATATTTCAAAGCAGACTCATATGCCATAGATGCCCTGGCTTTCTTACCGGCAATAAGATTTAATCCCGCCAGGTTAATCATCTCTTCTCTGGATTTAATCAGATCAATACAGAGGTCAAGTTGATTTACTATATTAAAGATTTCCTGTTCTAAATTCCGGGAAGAAGTGTTTTGCAGCAATATGTGACCGATTCGATAATGAATAGCTTTTTTTTCAGAAGCCTCTATAAGAGAATATACAGCCTGCTGAATTCGGTCATGGGAAAATTTATAGTTAATTTTTTTTTCTGAACCATATAATGTATACTTAATTATTATAAGGAACCCTTCCATGACTGCTTCAAAGAGTTTAGTTTCAGTTTCTTCTATAGATTTTTTGTAGACATCAGATAATAGGTTAAGATTAAACTGGTTGCCTGTACAAACGGCTAATTTTAGAACTTCCTGTGTGTCTCCGTTCAATTTCTTTATTTTATCTGTAAGTAAATCAACTACATTATCAGTAACACCAAATTTCAGGATCTTCTCCATGTCCCACTCCCACGATCTGATTTCTGGATTAAATATTAAAAATTTTTCAGAATAAAGTGATTTCAAAAAGATATCTATAAAGAAAGGATTGCCAAGTGTCTTCTTTGCCAGCAGGTTTCCCAGCGGTAATACTGTTTTCACATCAGTATAAAGACTATCGGCTAACAATTGATTGATATGTTCAATTCTTAGAGCATCGAGAGTAATCTGATTAATAAATACTCCTTCTTTTCGTATTTTTTCTAAAGTTATCATTAAAGGATGGGCAGCATTAACTTCATTATCACGATAAGCCCCTATAAAAAACAAATAACATGTTTCTTTATCAGTCATAATGAGTTCTATTAATTTTAGTGAGTCTAAATCCGCCCATTGAAGGTCATCCAGAAATATAACCAGAGGATATCCGGTCTGACAGAATACCTGTATAAAATTCTGGAATACCATCCTGAAACGGTTCTGTGATTCAACAGGACCTAATATCTTAACAGGGGATTGATGGCCAACTATAAGCTCTACTTCTGGAATTACATCGATAATAACCTGAGCATTAGGCTTCATAGCAGACAATAAATTTTCTTTCCACTTCAGGATAGATGTGTCACTTTCAGACAGAATCTGCTTTATAAGTTCACGAAAGGCATTTACTAAAGCACTGTAAGGAATAAGCTGAAAGTTTTCAAATTTTCCCGATGTAAAATATCCATGATGGCATGTAATCGGTTTATAAAGCTCTTTTACCAGAGAAGTTTTCCCTATACCGGAATATCCTGTTACAAGCATCATTTCACATCCGCCATGTCTTACTTTCTCAAAGGTATTTAAAAGAATTTCTATTTCCTTTTCTCTGCCATAAAGTTTTTGAGAAAGATGAAACATATCAGGTACGTCTCTCAGGGCTAAAGTGAAAGGATAGATTGTCCCGGTTTCTTTTAATTGTTTTAAACATTCTTCTAAATCCGATTTTATTCCTGAAGCACTCTGATAACGGTCTTCAGCATTTTTTGCCATGAGTTTCATTACAATATCTGACAGAGGCAGGGGAATATCATATGTACATGGTGGTTTTGCCTGACGGGCAATATGGCTGTATACAAGCTCGAATGGATCTGTAAAATTAAAAGGTAAATTACGGGTCAAAAGCTCATAAAGAGTTACTCCGAGGGAATAAAAATCGCTCCGGTAATCAATACAACGGTTCATCCTTCCTGTCTGTTCAGGGGAAACATAAGGAAGAGTCCCTTCCAATACGTTGGGATTTGTTATTATCGGATTTTCACAGGATAAAATCGTAGAAATTCCAAAATCAATGATTTTCAACTGCCCTGTTTGCGGGTTTAAAATTATATTTGATGTATTAATATCTTTATGTATAATATTGGCGGCATGTATGTTACCCAGTATCCCGGCAACTCTGGCAGTGATAAGTAAAATTTCAGACAGAGTAAATATTTTATCTTTTATTAATATTTCCAGTGAAGAAGCGCCGAAATCTTCAAATATTATCACCGGTGTATTATTATAATTTTCCAGGCCATAAGACCTTATTACACCATCTATCCCGGTATTATGTGTGATTTCATATTCCTGTTTGTATCTGGCACGTTCATCCTGTGCGGGGTAATCGTTGTTCAGGACTTTAAGAATAACAGGCAGTTTATCTTCATTTCTCAGCGCTCTATAAACCGAGCTTTTCTGACTTTCATATAGACTGGAAATAGCTTTATAGCCGGGAATAGTAATCATTGTGCCCCTCATATGCCAGACTCTACAGCTGATAAGAAGTAATTCTTTCAGATAGGGACCAGTTATAGAGATGACAACACATACTGAAAAATTTTTTCTATATTTCTGGGATTATTCCATATAAAATTATACCATAAGAAAGGAATATTTCACATAAAGAAGAAACTTATTTTCAACAGAGGTGTTTATTTTTTATAAAGAAAAGAGGTATAAAAAATGATGAATCCTCTTGAGGAACATATATATTTAAAGAGGAGAAAGAAAGAAACACTTCCCATAAGAAGTGATTATTTCCGTGATCAGACTGCAATTATTCACTCAATGCCTTTCAGGAGGCTTAAAAACAAGACACAGGTCTTTTTTGCTCCCCAGAATGATCATGTATGCACAAGAATTGAACATGTCATGCATGTAGCATCGGTAGGCGCATCTATCTGCAGGGGTCTCAATAATTACGGATGGGATGTGGACACAGAACTTGCCTATGCCATAGGCCTGGGTCATGATATGGGCCATACTCCTTTCGGCCATTCCGGAGAAGATGCCCTGAATGAGATACCGGGGATTGATAAATTCATCCATGAAATTAACAGTTACAGAGTGGTGGAATACCTGGCTAACAGAGGAGAGGGACTTAATCTTACCTATGCCGTAAAAGACGGTATCATATGCCATAACGGAGAAAAATTCGAACAATATCTATCCCCTTCAGAAGAGGAAAAAGATCTGGATAATATAAAAGACAGAAATTTCAAACCATCATCATATGAAGGATGTATTATAAGATTTTCAGATAAAATTGCCTATCTGGGCAGGGACATTGAAGATGCCATAAGGGCAGGTTTTATAGAAATAAAAGATATTCCCGAAGAAATCAGAAAAGAACTGGGTGATTCCAACGGAGAAATCATCAATAAACTTGTAACGGATGTAATTGAAAACTCCAGAGACAGGCAGGAAATAGGATTCTCTGACGATACCTTCGACCTGGTAGTAAAACTCAGAACATTCAACTACGGCCATATATATTACAATAAAACAATTAAAGACTATGAGAAATACAGCAAAAAAATCGTAAAAGAACTTTTCGGACATCTTATGGATTTATATAATAAGTGCTCCTGTAATTATGAAACATATGAACATGAACAGATTCCTTTCGATCAGGCTTTCGGAAAATATCTGGAGAAAATGCATGATTTTTATATAAAGGAAAAAGCCACTCCGGAAAATATTGTTAAAGATTACGTGGCAGGCATGACGGACCTTTATGCACTGGAATATATGAAACAGATTACTCTTCCTTCGCCCATAGTTTTTAATATTAATTGAAGAGATAAAAAAATACGGAGGACTCCCGGCGGAATCCTCTGTTATTTCAGAAATTCTTTATTTTTTCAGAAGGTCTATCATCTTCTGATCATTTCTTTTTTTAGCAATCATAAGGGCAGTTTCTCCGCTTTCTGTCTTTGCATTAATATCTGCGCCAAGTTCAAGTAACACTTTTGCCACTTCATAATTGCTTTTATATACTGCAATCAGAAGAGGGGTCATTTTACCAAGAGTCCTTATGTCATTTACATTTGCTCCGTGAGAAATCAATATTCTGGCACAATCCGGCTGATTCTGTGACGCAGCTACATGTATCGGTGTTCCGCCGTTGTTATTCCTCGCATTAATATCTGCGCCGACACTTATCAGATATTCTACAATGTCACATTTTCCCCATCCTGTTGCCATATGAAGAGGTGATTTTCCTTCTTCTGTTTTTGACTGAAGAAGAGACGGATCTTGTTCAAGAAGGGCTTTTACTTTAGAAAGATCGCCTGCTTTGCAGGCATCATGAATTTCACCGGCATATATGGCAGAGGAGAAGATTAACATAGAAATAAATAAAATAACTATATAATTTTTCACTTTTTCACCTCCTGTTATAACTGAAATTTCCATGTCCGCTAAAAATCAGATTACATTTATGGCCATGAAACTATAACCGTTCATTCTGACATTCGAGAATTTTCTGTATTTTACCTGCCACATTACCGAATAAAATTTATATGAAAATGATGAAGTCTTATGCTTCAAAGTCTATTCATTTTCATATCTGGTTGTGACCGGGCAGGTCATGCCTGTCAGTAGAAAAAAAATTTTAGAGAAAGAATATTGTCCATTCTCTAAAAAATTTCAAAATTTTACAACGAGTTTATTATTTCTAAGTTCCATTCAAAAACTTAAGAATACCCGAAGTTCATTATTTAAAATTTAAATTTTCGTCACAACAAACTCACCGTAATCATCACCACATTCAATACCTTTTACCTGAGAGCATTCAAAGCTATTTAGCCCTGTTTTCCCCGACGGGTCATAAGGGCCTCCATATGCAAGATCCATAAAGGCGGCACTTACGCCTCTTATCATATAGGCACTCATTTTTGAACTTTTTCCGAATTTAACGACATCTGATTCATAATAATCATAGGCTCTTACTACCATCTTTTCAGCGGGAATTAATTCTATAATTTCAGCTTTTGCCCATCCCCAGGCAGTAAAAACCGCAAAAGCACCGTGAAGAATATCTTCCGGTATGTGCTCTATCATCGGTTTTACAATAGAATTCCATTCTTCTGAAGTAATAATACCATAACCGGTATGATAGCCACACTCATGAGCGGCATTATAAAGTAAATACTCTGTAGGTTCAAGTAAATCAGGAGAAACTTTACTTGTAAGCCTTTCCGAAAAGCTATTCCAGAAATCCACAGGTAATCTGTTAACAAAAACATTAAAACTATCTATTACACCTTTTGGACTGGCATAAACCTCTATATTAGACATGTCTTCTATTATTTTTTTTCTATCTATAGCCACTTATATCCCTCCTACTTTTACGACTTTAAAGACAGATTTCTGAGCACCCATAACTATACTCTCAATTTCACAGGTTTTATATGTACCGGGAGGATAATCCATAACAGAAGCAAAAAGTGCTGAAATATAACCTGATGTAATATAATTTACAGGTCTGTCATAGGCACCCCATTTTTTCATCCATCCACTGTCAATATGAGAAGATGGGGAGTATACTTCTCCAGAATATTCACCCAGATGATTTACCTCTATTATGCCAAGACCCAGAGCAGAATAGTACTGACAGGCAATATCTATTTTTTCATCGAGCTTTTTTACATTATGTTTAGAGAAATAATCACTCAGTAGTTTATAGAATGTCTCTTCAGAAACCTTCATAAGAAGATCTGTCTCTTTTGCATCTATTGCAAGCTGTGTATAGAGAGATGAATAATGATGACAGTGAAGCACTGTTATATAACCATTTAAATAATGGCGACAGGATTTTCTGTCAAACTTATGTTCCAACTCCAGAGTTGTTTTCTTTAAAACAGCCATAATCAAATATCCTCCTTATTTAAATTCTTTTTTCAGTTCTGAAATTCCAGCAGTAAATTTCTTAATATTTTCCGGGCTATCAGGTTCGCTTCCAGCTTTAGCAGATGATATACCTGTTATCATAGCAAGTCTCATCTTTCCCTTTATACCACCTATTTTCTGTGCTTCATCATAAAAGGCAAGCAATTTTACCCCCATAAATATCCTCCTTCCTGTTAATCATTGACATATAATTATGTAAGGTGTGATGCAAAGACGGTCAGTTTATAACAGAGTAAATGCCATTCCTTAATTTATTAACTGTTTACTGAGTGACCTGTCTTTTGTGATCAAAGTCAGAACCACCTCCTTTAAATTTTTTTATATCTTCTTTTATAAAGGTAATGCTATCTTTTTCATATAAAGTTATTCTTGCAGTAAGATTGCCTTCCACACCTTTTATCACATAAAGAGGTGCTTCTATTTTATAAAAAGGTCTGGCAAAATTAGAATGATATGAAACATGGCAATTCTTACCAATATAATATATGAAATCCTTAGTAACAGGTTCGGAAAACAAAACCTCCTTTATAAAGGATCCATCAAAACAATCTTCAATATCTTTTATACTGATAATTTCCATAACATTCCTCAATTTACAGTGAATTATATTCGCTATTCCCGGTATTATAAAGTATTGACAATCTCTTTAATTGCCTTAACAAAGCAATCTATATCATGAAATTCTGTAAAATATGAAGGGCTCACTCTTATGGTCCCCTGAGGATATGAATCCAGGTATTTATGTATGAGAGGAGCACAGTGTAATCCGCTTCTCACTATAATCCCGAAAGACTCTTCAAGAATATATCCTGTATCTTCAGGAGTCATACCTTTTATATTAAAACTTAATACAGGTGTTCTCTTACTTCTATCATGACTTCCATAAATTATAACCTGTGGAATATCTTTAAGTTCAGATACAAGCTTCTCCATAAGGGCTTCTTCTTTTCTTCTTATTTCATCTATGCCTTTTTTTAATATAAAATCCAGTCCCGAACAGAGAGAAACAATACCGGGCAAATTTAAAGTTCCACTTTCATAATAAAGAGGAAATTCTTCAGGCTGATATATAAGTTCACTCCTGATGCCTGTACCACCGAATTTCAAAGGTTTTAGTTTTATGCCTTTTTTCAAATAAAGACCTCCTGTACCGGCAAGTCCGTAGAGAGCTTTATGTCCTGTAAAGGCCAAAATATCAATATTCCATGCAGTCACATCAATGGGGATATGACCTGCAGATTGAGAAGCATCGACTGCAAATAAAATATCCTTTTTGTGAGCAATTTCCGATATTGACTTTAAATCAAGTAATTCTCCCGTAACATTGGAACAATGATTTACAATTATAAGACCCGTATTTTCTCTTATTTCTTTTTCTATATCATAAGGGTTTACTGAGCCATTGTTATTGCACTTAACAATAGATAAATCAATAAATCTTTCTCTTTCTAAATATTTCAGAGGTCTCAGGACAGAATTATGTTCAATAACAGTTGTTATCACATGACTGTTTCTTAGCTCAAGGCCCATTATGGCAAGGTTTAAAGACTCTGTTCCACCTGATGTAAAAATAATATTTTTCCTTTCTTTTGCATTGAGAAGAAGGCAGAGCTTTTCTCTACAATCTTCAATAAAAGATGGTCTTTTAAAACCAGATCTGTAAGGATTTAGCGGTACAGAATTTATATAATTAATAACTGCATTTATTACTTCCTGAGGTTTCGGATAACTACTTGCTCCATTATTTAGATATATCATTTAATTGAGCTCCTTAATTTATACCTAATTGCTTTCATGTAAATGAATAACTTGAATAATATGTAAATATCGTCTGTCTGCCTGGTACTTCTCCGAAAAAAATCTAACTATAAAATCGTCACAATAAATATTGTCGGCACTATAAAATTATAGTTTAGACTTCTCAATAAAAAAATTTATAAAATATATTTAGAACCGAAACAGGTAAAAGAGTATACAGAAAAAACTTCTCTATGGCAGGATTGGGGAAGAAAAATGGGGATCAATATAGAAATATATCTCAAAAAAACGTTATCTGCAGTGAATGAGTGGTTTTATTAAAAATTACATTAAGGAATAACATTATATTCAGCCAGAGACCAGTATCTATTGTCACCCGGTACCGTCATATTAATTGAACATTTACTTCCCGATACCTGTACAGTTCCTTCATAAATATCATTTCCCAGAGGTGCCAGAGACACAAAACGTCCGTCTATAACCACTGCAACTGCTCCGGCGTCCCTTACACGGCACTTAAAATATACATTTCCCCTTTTAATGCGTCCTTCAAGAG
>DAIOEN010000077.1:0-30594 GCA_036746235.1 Vulcanimicrobiota bacterium
GTTCTGCACCTCCAAGGGGAAGATCATCTCTTGTAACAGATGTTATAACAGAATAGGAGAGATTTAATTTTAATACGGTAAGGGCAATATGTTCCGGCTCGGAAGGGTCAGGTAAATCTGGAGTGCCATGGGTGACGGCACAGAACCTGCAATCTCTTGTACATATATTTCCCATTATCAAAAAAGTCGCTTTCCCGCAGGAAAAACACTCTCCTATATTGGGACATCTTGCTTCCTGACATACAGTATGAAGATTTCTCTCGTTCAATATATTTATCAGTTTACCGTATTGCTTCCCGGAAGGAAGTTTTGTTCGCAACCATACAGGTTTTTTTGTTATTTTCATAGTTATCTTTCCCTTAGAGGTAATTTTGCTCTCTTCATTTCCATCTGATTGTTATATACCAATATAGACGGAAAATACTGACGATTCTCAGTTAAAAAATTCCACTAAAAACTCTTCGTAAGAAATTTCTTCGAGTGAAATATTAAAAATTTTTGAAAAATTATGACATATTATACCAGAAACTTCAGAGAGAGAAAACTCCTTACCGGCAATTTTTTCCATAGAAACAACTCCTGTATTATCAAGGCCGCATGGTTTTATCATATTAAATTCTTCAATATGAGTATTCACATTCAGAGCGAAACCGTGAAACGTTATCCACCTTCTGATGCCTATCCCTATGGAAGCAATCTTATTATTTCCTATCCATACGCCGTGATTTATCTCGTTTCTGGTGCCTGTAATATTATAATTTTTCAGAGTAACTATAAGCACTTCTTCCAGTCTTTCTATAAATTCCCTTACTTTTAATTTATGGTCTGTCAGCTTAATTATGGGATAACCGACCAGCTGACCGGGGCCGTGATATGTAACATCACCTCCTCGTTCAATTCTGAGAGTTAATATATTTCTTTTTTTCAATTCTTCTTCCGGTAGAAAGATATTTTCTCTTTTACCTCTATGACCGAGAGTTATTACAGGAGGATGTTCTGTAAGAATAAAGACATCGGGAAAATCAATCTCTTTTAAAGCTACAATTTGTTTCTGTAATTCATGGCAATGTTTATAATCAAAATATCCTGAATTAATAACATACATAATATAATATTCTATGATTACAGGCCAGTTCCTATAATATATTTAAATATATAGACAATTTTCTTTATTGATTATAGATGTTCAGAATTTTTTTAAGAACAGTTCCGGAACAAGACTTTATATAAAAACAGAATTCCTTATCGGGCATTTTCGAGTTATTCAGGAAAATATATGAAATATTATCTATAATTTATAGATATTAATTAACCTTTATGGTATTATTATTCATGAAGAAGGTGAAATAATGGATACATTGGCCAGGGAAATAAACAATTACAAGGAAAATGAGATTGTTTACAGGGATAAAGTCTTTATAAATAATACTGGAAAAGAATTATCCTATATTATTTATAGAGACGAAGATTATTTTACTGCTCAATGCCTGGACGTTAATATAGCTTCTTTTGGTGACACGATAGATGAAGCAAAGATAATGATAAAGGAAGCTCTTGAATTATATTTTAAGAATGAATAATTATTAATTATGGGAATATCTATATCATCAAGTAAAGTTATACGTGTTTTAAAAGATCATGGCTTTGTTTTTAAATCCTCAGATGGAAGTCATCATAAATATGTAAAAGGTAGTAGAACCGCTATTGTTCCTCACCCTAAAAAACATATTCCTATAGGAACCCTGTCTTCTATTGCAGACCAATCAGGATTATCACTGAATGATTTTAAGAAATGATCTCTCTTTCTCTCTGTAATTTTCTAATCGGCAAATATATCAAAACATGACAAAATATTCAATTACAACAGTTTCCACCAGGTGCTGCCAGAATAACATAGATGGCATCTTTTCTTTTCATAAAGATTTTTATATAGATACTCTCAAAATTTTCTCATGAATGAAAAACTGTAAAAGTGTAAAATTTACAGAATGTAAAATTTTACACTTTTCCATCTATGAAAGATCGTTTTTTCACAGACATTATAAAAATTTTCTGCCTTATAGCACAAAGCTTTCTATGAGTAAAACAAAATATTTGCAGTCAGTGGTATAAAAATTGCCTGTATATTTGGATATAAATAAAAAGTCTGCTTCCGAAAGTATGGAATTGCGAAGAGCCATGCCACTGTTGAGATGGTTTTGATACCTGCCGGAACTTTTCAGATGGGAGATGTAGATGGTGGAGTGGGAAATGCTGAGGAAAGACCACGTCATTCTGTAACAATTACCCGTGATTTTTATATTGGGAAATATGAGGTAAGGAATAAAGAGTATGTTCTATATAATCCAAATCATACAGGTGGATGGACAGATCCAAATTATCCTGTAGAAAATGTAACCTGGAATGATGCAGTGAATTATTGTAACTGGCTCAGTGATCAAAAGGGATTGACCAGGTGTTATGATGGAAGTTATAATCTGAATATAAATAACAATGGTTATCGACTTCCCACAGAGGCAGAATGGGAATATGCATGCCGGCCTGGAGAAACTACTTTTCACGATTATTACTGGGGTGAGAATTATCCATCTCCCAATATTGGTAATTATTGCTGGTATAACGTTAATTCAGGAAGTCATCCACACATAGTAGGTACAAAATTACCAAATGCTTTTGGACTTTATGATATGAGTGGTAATGTATGGGAATGGTGTAATGACTGGTATAGTGATACTTACTACAGCAGCAGTCCTACCAATGATCCTACTGGGCCTGGTTCCGGGCCTGGCCATATTATGCATGGTGGTGGATGGGCTGATAATACTAATTGGTGCCGGTCAGGATTTCGTAACTGTGTCGGATCTGGTTACCGAGACAGGAGAGCCGACGGTTTCCGTATCGTCAGAACAAAATAATCTGAATCACTGATGACACGGATTAAAGGATTACACTGATTATGGAGAGACCATAAAATCTAACACTCCCTGAAATCCAGTAATCCGTGTCACTCTGTGATTCAGACAAAAAAAAGACGGGCATACAATTTTTTTCTTCTCTTTATATAATCCTGTAATCCATGTCAGAAATCACATTCACTAATTATATTGTTTTATCCTGCTATATATGCTAATATCTAATTGAAAGAAGGTATTTTTATGGAGAATCTTTTAGAAACAAAAAACAGTAAAACTTCTGTTATTATATCAGAATTAAAAGAATCTCTTAAATCTATTTTCGGTGATAAACTGAAAGAAATCATTCTCTTTGGATCCTATGCCAGACAGGAGCAGAATGAAGGTTCTGATATGGATATTATGGTTCTCCTTGATATAGAGGAAGAAGAAATAAAAAAATATAGAGATAGAATCCTGGATATTATTGTAGAACTTACAACCTCATATGGATGTGTTATATCAATTATTGAAAATAATTATACCTATTTTTATGACTGGGTAGATTATATACCTTTCTTTACCAGTGTCCGTAATGAAGGAATTAATATATATGGATGATAAAATTATTGCTCTGGCAACTTACAGACTGGAAAAAGCTAAAGAAGATATGGAAACAGCGGGAGTAAATATGAAACATAATAAACTATCCCAATCTATTAACAGGTCTTATTATGCTATATTTCATGCTGTAAGAGCATTACTGGCTTTCGAAAGGTTTGACTCTAAAAGACATTCAGTCATTATTGGACATTTTAACCAGTACTATGTAGCGACTGGAAAGATCGATAAAAGCTATCATAAAATGCTTGTAGATTCCTTTGAAGTAAGAACAAAAAGCGATTATCAGGATTTTTATGTTGTAAGTATTGATGATGCAGAAAGACAGCTCAATAATGCAAAGAATTTTATCGCTATGATTGAAGCCTGTATACAGAAACTGACATAAGTGAAATAAAAACCGGGTCTGAAGAACTTCAAAAGATTATGCTAACAGTAAAGGTAGCAAAGGCACGATTACTTATTTACAGTTTCTTTATATTTCCGGGCTTTCTCTTTACAGGATTTCTTTCCTTCATCCAGCCATTTCTTCAGTTCTTCGAAAGATTTACCTTCCATTTCTTTACCCAGCTTCTCTTTTATTTTCCGCAATTCCTTCATTATTCTGTCTTCCTCAGGTTTCAGCATAATAGTAACTCCACACAGATGTTTCCAGATATAATTTTAATTTCTTCATAAATATATTATAAAATACTATAAAATATTTATTACTCCATAACAGTTTAATTATTTTTAGAACCCCTCCAAATTTATAAAAGGGAAAAGAAATTTTAAGTAGAAATTAGTATAAATCATATAAAATCTATAAAGGGGTATTTTTATGGCAAAAGTCTGGATAAATCCTGCATTCAAAGATACATATAAAAAGCCGGAAGTCGTCAAACATGAAGTCACCAAACAGGAAAAACCTGAAAAAAAACCGGTAAAAACCAAACCAAAGGAATTTAAAAGAAAAGAACCGGTTTTACCTCAGACCAACAAAACAACCCATTCGGAAAATTATTTCAATAAAAGAATCAGAGAAAATGATATAGTAGAATTTGTTTTTATCAATAATATGACTGTTTCAGGATGTGTGGAGTGGTTCAATCAGAGATACATAAAGATAAAAGAAGCAAAAACAGGTGACGACATACTTGTTGACAGAAGACCGATTAAATATATAAGTAAAATAGAACAAGAGGTGAAGAGTGATCAGTGATCAGTGATCAGTGATCAGTGATCAGTAACAGAATATTGGTAGTTCCACTGATATCATGTTACAGAACATAGATTGACTGTTACTATTCACTATTTACCGGTAAACATTGTTATTATTCTGTAATAATTGCGGTTCTCCAAATAAAGAAGAAGCAAAATTTTGTTCTGACTGCGGTCAAAAACTTGTAACAATAACAGAAAGCGGTACATTATCTCCGGGAGTCTTTCTGGACAGAAGATATAAAATCATCAGACTCGTCAAATCAGGCGGTATGGGCGCAGTTTATGAAGCAGAAGACGAACGTTTCTGCGACAGATGTGCCGTAAAAGAAATGTCTCTTCACTGCTCCCTCCCTGAAGAAAGAAAGTATTTCACTGATAAATTTCGCCAGGAAGCCAGAATATTACGAACCCTTCATCATGGAAGCCTTCCAAGGGTAACAGATTATTTTTCAGAACATGGAAGATATTACCTTGTAATGGATTTTGTCGACGGTTCAGACCTGGAAACAATACTCGCAGAAAAAGGCACCCCTGGCCTGGATATAAAAGAAGTTGTTTCCTATGCCATAGATGTCCTTGAAGTAATTAATTATCTTCATAACTCCTCTCCTCCAATCCTCTACAGAGATTTGAAACCTTCCAATATTATGATAAGAAAATCAGATAATAAAGTTATGCTCGTAGATTTTGGCATTGCAAGAGCAATAACACAGGAAACACCTTCCACTCAGACAAGAGTGGGAACACCAAATTATGCTGCTCCCGAACAGTTTACCGGTAAAAATGAACCGGAAAGTGATATTTATTCCCTTGCTGCAACAATGCACCATCTCATTACAGGCCAAATACCTGTTCCATGCCTTATACCTCCTGTAAGACGCGTAAGATCTGATGTGCCTGAAGAGCTTGAGAGAATACTCGAAAAAGCCCTGAGACCTGATATTACTGAAAGATATTCTTCTGCAGAAGAAATGAAAAAGGAACTGGAGAATTTCCTAAATTTATATAAAGGTTCCCGTATTACCGTAATTTTCCCGGAACACTGTTCCATATCTTCAAAACATAGCGAGGATATGATATTTATACCTGCAGGAGAAGCCCTTATGGGACAGAAAGATGAAAGAGAATATCCCGAACACAGGGTTTATCTGGACTCTTATTATATTGACAGATATCCTGTGACAAACAGAGATTTCGATGAATTCGTAAGAAGTACAGGGTACAGGGCAAAAGGCACATGGAGAAATCATTTCAGTGACCATTCTCTTGACCACCCTGTTATTGACGTAACATGGTTCGACGCAAAGAACTTTGCAGAATGGAAAGGGAAAATACTTCCCACTGAAGCGGAATGGGAAAAAGCGGCCAGAGGCTTGGAGGGCCTTCCCTATCCCTGGGGTCATGAAACAGATAAAAATAAATGTAATAACAGACAGATGGATAGAACAGAAGGGATAAAAAAGATGATAAATATAAGTGACGGAAGAGGAACAACCCCTGTCGATACATTTCTTGAATCTTCAACAGTATATGGTGTAATGGATATGGCCGGAAATGTAAAAGAATGGTGTTCTGACTGGTATTCTGCTTATTATTACAGGAATTCTGCCTCCAGTGTATTAAAAAACCCCGGGGGGCCGGAAAAAGGTGATTATAAAGTCATAAAAGGGGGATCATGGAAAAATGATATAATATTATGTACGACTGGTAAAAGAAATAAACTTCATCCTAACAGTCATGAAGCAGATACAGGGTTCAGATGTGTCAGACACATAAAGAAAAAAGAAATTTAGAGATTCTTAAAATATGTCATATATATTATAGTGTATTTCATAATAAATCACGTATAATTTTTTCACAATCCGATAAATAATTTTTTCAGACAAAATGCCTTTCCATAGTTTTTGTTTTTTCTCTGAAGCTTTATTTACGCTATAAAAATGAAAATTCAACCATGATTTAAGGAGATTTGCATATGGTAAAAGATAAATTTATGCCGGAAAGAGGCAGACCCTATCCGCTTGGTGCTCATATAATAAACAGAGAAGGAGTAAATTTTGCCGTATTTTCAAAACATGCGGAAGCAGTGGAACTTTTATTTTTTGACAGCCCTGAAGACAGCAGTCCATCCCAGATATTTATGCTTGATCCCATGGAAAACAGGACAGGAGATATATGGCATATTTATATTCATGGCGTCGGACACAGACAGCTTTACGGATACAGAGCATATGGCACATATAACCCTATTGAAGGGCATATATTCAATCAGAATAAATTACTCGTAGACCCTTATGCAAAATCAATAGCAGGCGAATATAAATGGGATAACGAATCATCTTTTGCCTATGACAAGAAATCTCCTGATAAGGAATTTTCCTTCAGCACGACAGATAATATTTCAAGTACAGTAAAAAGTGTTGTCATTGATGACTATCTCTTTGACTGGACAGATGACAGACTGCTCCGTTATCCTCTTGAAGAGTGTATCATTTATGAGATGCATGTAAGAGGTTTTACAATAGATCCTTCTTCACTGGTAAATAACAGAGGAACGTACAGGGGGATTATTGAAAAAATACCATATCTGAAAGAACTCGGTGTTACCACACTGGAGCTTATGCCTATTCAGGAATTCAACCAGGATGAAAATATAAAGGTAAATCCCAGGACAGGGAAAAGACTGAAAAATTACTGGGGCTACAGCACTATGTCCTTTTTTGCGCCTGATAACTGGTATGCTTCATGCTGTGATCCTGCAAATCAGGTTATGGAATTTAAAGAAATGGTAAAGGCATGCCACAGGGCAGGCATAGAGGTTATACTGGATGTAGTTTATAACCATACGGGAGAAGGTAATCTGGAAGGGCCTGTATGCAGTTTTCGCGGTCTTGACAACAGTATTTACTATATGCTCGATGAAGAGAATAAATATAAAAATTACTCGGGATGCGGAAATACTGTTAACTGTAACCATCCTGTAGTAAAACAGCTTATACTGGACAGCCTGCGCTACTGGGTAGTAGAAATGCATGTTGACGGCTTCCGTTTCGACCTTGCCACCATCCTGGGTAGAGACCCGTCAGGCGCATGGATAGGACGGTTCAGTATTTTAAATGATATACAGAAAGACCCCCTTCTTTCGGGAGTTAAATTGATTGCAGAAGGATGGGACGCAGGAGGTCTTTACAAAGTAGGGGAATTTCCCGAAGGATGGGCAGAATGGAACGGTAAATACCGTGATGACATAAGGGCTTTTATGAAGGGCGATCCCGCTCTTGCCGGCTCTATGGCAACAAGAATAAGCGGAAGTTCGGATTTGTATCAGAGAGGCGGGAAAAGACCCCATCACAGCATAAATTTCATTACCTGTCATGACGGTTTTACCATGAGGGATCTTGTATCATACAGTTGGAAACATAATTTTGAAAATGCAGAAGACAATATGGACGGCACAAATGACAATGTAAGCTGGAACTGCGGAACTGAAGGAGAAACAGATAATGTCAGAATAAATCAGCTCCGTATAAGACAGGTTAAAAATTTCATTACCATTCTTATGCTGTCACAGGGGACGCCCATGATACTGAGCGGCGACGAAATGTTTAAAACCCATAACGGCAATAACAACGCCTACTGCCAGGACAGCGAACTGAACTGGCTTGACTGGACAGATCTGAAAAAGCATGAAGAAATATTCAGATTCTTCAAAAAAATCATAGCCTTCAGGAAAGCCCATCCTGCATTGAAAAGAAGGGATTTCTTTACAGGACATGACCATAATGATGACGGCATAAGCGATATTACCTGGCATGGCGTATACCCCTATGAGCCGGACTGGTCATATGAATCTCATTCCATTGCATTTATGATAGACGGAAATAAAGAGGAAACAGGCTATAAAGAAGATGATAACTGCATATACTGTGCAATAAATGCCTACTGGGGGCCCCTGGTATTCGAACTGCCACAGCCGGTAAACGGGAATTTATGGCACAGGGTGTTAGACACCGGCCTTCCGTCTCCGAAGGATATCCTGGAAGAGGGGAAGGAAATAAAACTGAAAAAAAATCAGTACAAGCTTGCTCCGAGATCGGTTATTGTGTGTATTTCCAAATAGACCATGTAGTAGGGGCGAGGTTACCTCGCCCCTACATCTAACGTTACACTGACCGGTGTTCAAATTCTGATGATAAAATCCAATTATATCGGTTTCTCTTTATCAAATTCCCATTTTAAAGGGTTATTTTTTATATATTCCTTAATTTGTATAAGGTCTTTATCTGACCTAATAATATGCTCATAATAATTCCTTTGCCAGACAGGAATGGCGGGAGAATTTCTTTTTTCATTTATTAATCTGGTGGTTTGATATTTGTAATAGGCAATGATTTTACCAAGGGTTATTTTTTTTATTTGCATGGCCTGTATGGGCGAAGTTACATCGTCCCTACAGCCAGCCATTACCTCGCCCCTTTACATACGTTCATCAATACATCCTGTAATGATAATAATCCCATGTATGTGATTTGGCATAACAACAAATTCATCCGATTTTGCATCAGGAAAATGTATTGGAATCTTATTCCAGAAATCACCGGAAATTTTTCCATATTTATTTAATTGCATTTTACCATCTATAATATCTCCCAAAATACATTCTTTATTCCTGGTACAAATAGTAACAAAATATTTACCCCGTTGAGAATAATCATAATCTTTTAATCTTATAGATCGGCGATGATATTTTTCACGATCATATTTTGCTGACATTATTTAACAACTCCTTTCCTCTCTCAAGTGCTTCACGACAGAAAGCTGCTGATACTCTCCTTTTCTCAGTTACGACGGGATTTTATAACAGTAATCCAATCATATCGTCTGCTGCCAACACATGAGCAAATCCGAAGGCCAGATTTTTAAGGCTTGCCAGGTGCATTTCCTCTGTGGCAGAACAGTTTCCGTCTGCCATAAAAAACACGCGAAAATCCCTGACAAATGCATCTCTTGCAGTAGTTTCACAGCAGAGGTTTGTCATAACACCTGTTATTACTAAATTCTCTATATTCATTCCTCTGAGCAACAGTTCAAGATCTGTCTGATAAAAGGCACTGTATCTTCTCTTTTTTATTACCCTCTCCCCTGCCGGCTTTAATTCGTCACATATTTCTGCCTGAAGAGAACCTTCCATAATTGAAGAACCCCACCATTTAGAAAGCATTCCTCCGTCAACAGAAGGGTTGAGATGCTGATGGGCTGTATAAATCACAGGTAATTTATGTTCTCTGAAATAACAGAGAAGTTTCTTTATATTAGGCACTATATATTTCGTATCAGAAAGAAAAGAGTTTCCCGAAGGAGAGGCAAAATAATTTTCCATATCTATAATCAAAAGAGCAGTTTTTTCACATTCTACTTTTCCGGGCTCTCTGTAAAATGGAAGTAATTCTTTCATCCATTTTTCTACATTTAACATTCACGGCACCTCACAAATCTTTAAAATAATATCGATACCAGCCATACATATGTTCATGCAATGTCATTTTATCATCACATTAATTTCTAAAATGTAACAGAGCATTTTTTTCTGAAACTCCAGTGTCCTGTATCTGCTATGTTTTTACAGGTTTTTACGAAAGGCATAAGCTGTTCTTCATAGGCTCTTCTATCGTCATCATAACAGCTCACTGTATCTGAGAGTTTCAGTATTATTCTATTATTATATCCTGTAAGAGTAAAATCTATGCAAAAACGGACCTTTATATCCTGGATTATACATGGTCTGTATCGAAGTGTGGCATATTTTACATACGAAAAGGGTATGAGGTCTTCATATTTATTATTTTCTACCTTATAAATCTTTCTTTTTAACCTGTCAAAAAAAAGCGCCATCTTTCCTTCATTGGAGTAGATACTTATTTTCAGACATGTAAACAATTGTTCACAGTCTGAAAGTCCGGCACTAAAGGAATAAAATCTTCCGGTAGTTTCTGTAATTTTATTATATATTTTAATATTAAATATATGGTCTTTCAATATTTCTAAAGGTTTTAAATATTTATTTTTCCACCTATCCCATTCTCTTTCAAAGGAACCGAAGGGAGAATTATATTGCTTATCATATAAGCCTGTTAATAAATTTATGTCATTCATTTCAGTTCCTCCTTTGCCATTCCTTACATATATATTACTAAAGTTTTTTTTTCGGTTATGTGCCGGCTAACACATGGAAAGTCATGAGAAAGATTTTCCTAATAGAATATAAGAGTTCCTATCCTGAATTATTTAAATTCTAAAAAATTATAAAATATAATATATTTGACCGTTATGCAAAAATCTGATAGAATTCAAAATCAATTATTGCTTATCAGTTATAATATCAGGAGATTATATGAAAAAAGTTCTTACTCTCGGCTGTTCCGGTTCGGGGAAAACAACACTTGCTCTGGAACTGGGGAACATACTCAATCTGGAAGTAATTCATCTGGACAGGCTCTACTGGAATCCGGGATGGGTAATAGCAGAAGAAGATGAATGGATTAAAATCGTTAAAGATATTTTAAAAAAAGACTCATGGATTATAGATGGAAATTTTGCATCTACCATTGATATAAGACTTCAGGAAGCAGATACTGCAGTGTATCTTGACTTTCCGCGCATCATATGTCTCTGGCAGGTCATTAAAAGATGGATCTTCTATATAGGCCGCAGCAGACCTGATATGGGAGAGGGATGCAGAGAGAAAATAGATCTGGAATTTATGATGTGGATCTGGAATTTCAACAGAACCCACAGAGAGATGATGCTGGAAAAGCTTGAAAAACGCAAAGAGAAAAAAAATATTCATATATTAAAAAATCATAAAGAAATAGCAGATTTCTTAAATAAAGTGAGAAGCTATTCCTCACGTGACGCGTGATGCGTGATGCCCAGGGATTAAACCCGTCACGCGTTACGCGTTACGCGTCACGACAAAAAATTTAATAGCAAAAAATATCAAAACTACTATAAAACTCTGTTGTATAATGAGTAAACATTATGGATTATCTGGAAATAATTCAATCAGCCATAGACTATATAGAAGAACATATTACAGATGAAATATCTCTTCAGGATGTAGCAGGTACAGCATGTCTTTCTCCCTATCATTTTCACCGTATATTCCACGGCATAACAGGAAATACCGTAAGTGAATATATTCGTGAAAGGCGACTTTCTCTGGCATCTGACGACCTTGTTTCATCTAAAAAGAGAATAATAGAGATTTCAGTAGAATATGGCTTTGAATCCCAGGAATCCTTTACGAGGGCTTTTAAGAAACAGTTCGGCCTTACGCCGGCAAAGTACCGAACCAATCAGAAGCACTCCATGTTATTTAAGAAAAAGAGACTGACAGAAACAGGTCTCAAACATTTAAACGGAGGAATTACAATGGAACCACGAATAATCACTAAAGAATCTTTTAAAGTTGTAGGAATGGAAGGAAAAACAACTCTGAGAAACAATAAAATCCCTGCGTTATGGCATAAATTTATGCGTGTCATAGGGGAGGTAAAAAACAGGATAAATAATAACGTAGCCTATGGAATATGTGAATGTGTATCCGGATTTGATGCAAAGAACTTTAACGAAGATACGGAATTTACAGAACTTGTCTGTGTGGAAGTAAGTAATTTCGACAATATACCGGAAGGGATGGTCGGAAGGACTTTACAGACACAGAAGTATGCAGTATTTACCCACAGGGGCCCCCTGACAAATCTCCGCAGTACCTATGATTATATCTACGGTATATGGCTTAAAAACTCCGGTTATGAAATCGCAGAAGCAGATGATTTTGAATATTATGATGAGAGGTTTAATCCTGTAAGTCAGGAAGATTCAGAATTTGATATTTATATACCTGTAAAATAGCTTTTTCTAAATCAGGACAATCGCAATTGTCCTGATTTTTTTATTTTCAGAAGGAATATGTTATAATAAGTCAGAGAAAATCTATAGTAAATAAGGAGCTTTATTTTATGTCTGTAGATAACATTATGAAAGAGAAAATTCTGGGAGAATTAAAAAAAATCGAAGATGAAGAACAAGTTAAAATAATCTATGCATGTGAGTCAGGAAGCCGTGCATGGGGCTTTCCTTCGAAAGACAGTGACTATGACGTCAGGTTTATCTATGTTCATGACCATGATCGGTATCTGTCTGTTTACGAAAGGAAAGATGTTATAGAAAAACCTGTACATGATCTGCTGGATATAAACGGATGGGATATGAGAAAAGCCCTGAGACTTCTACAAAAATCGAATGCAGCACTTATGGAATGGTTTCAATCACCTGTTATATATCTTGACAGACCTGAAATAAGCAAAAAAATAAAAAAACTTATACCTGTAGCCTTTTCTCAAAAAAGCACTTTTCATCATTATTCAAGCATAGTGAAAGGCACCTTTAGAGACAGTCTCCAGGGGGAAGCTGTGAAAATAAAAAAATATTTTTATGCCCTGAGACCTGCTCTTGCATGCCGGTGGATTGAAGAAAGAAAAACAGTTCCTCCCATGGAATTCAAGACTCTGTTGACCATATTACCTGAAGGAATCTTAAAAAATGAAATTCAAACATTGTTGAATGAGAAAAGAGACGGAGAGGAAATTGATCTAAAGCCCCGGATAACTCTTATACATGAATATCTGGAAAAAGAAATTTCTCATTTTGCAGAATATGTAACAACACTTTCACCTTCACAGGCAGAAGAAAAAATATTTGATGAAACGTTCAGAGAAATTCTATCCGTGACGCGTGACGCGTGACGCGTATTTTAACCGGTACCGGGCGAACACAGTGGTTCGCCCCTACTCACTTTTCACTCTTCACTTATATATTGATATCTGTAGGAAGGTGAAATGGTTCATTTGTATTTGTATCAATCAATTCTACTGTTATCTGCCAGTTATCTTTATCAACCTGCTTGAATGATAATCTTGTTTCAACTTTTGAAGGATCGAAATTTAAATCTCCTTCCTGGAGTTTTTTATTCTTCAAAGATTTTATGGCTTCTTCAATTTTTTTACCGACTTCATTGAAGTCTACATTTATTTCATTCTCTTTCAATGGTACACCTCTATTTGCTTCATAATTATAGTATATTTCATAACTTATTAGAATTTAAGTTATCGTAACACGTGACGGGTTTAATCCCTGCGCATCACGCATTACACATCACGCATTACGCATCTATTTGACCTGAAAATTTTCTATAATTTTCCTGAAATCCGAAGAAAAATCTTTCTGTCTGTCTGTTTCTAAATGAACCGTTATAACGGCAGCACCGGCACTGATATAGTATTCCTCAACATAATAATTATTTCCGTCGCTACCTCTGTAAGAAAAGAACAGAGAAGATGCTTCCTTATTTGATATCCTGAGGGATTTTGTTCCAAGTCTTTTATATTCATTTTTCATCTCTTTTCCCAGTTTTTCATAATTACTGTCATTGTTTCTGGCAAAAGAGAGCATATCTTTTTCTTTTAAAGGAACGATCTTAACATTACACAGAGCAGTTGCATCAGATGTTTCTTTTATATATATTCTGCCTCTCTCTGCTTTCCACCCGGAAGGCAGGTTGCAGTAAAAAACGCCTGACTGATCACTTATAGTACTGTTGTTTTTTATATAATCAGCAAGAATATTGAATTGCTGTGTCCTGTTCGGTGAATTATGAGGATTGAACTGAAGATTGTTATCCGGCCCGGGTTTAAAGTTATTTTCCGGATTAAAATTCGGAGCTTCATTATTTTTATCATAAGGGTTATTATACCTGTTATCAGGATTTAACGGTGGTTTCATATTCGGCCTCTTCTGATTATACTGATAATTCTGGTTACATTCGGGACAATCAGACTCATAATCTTGATTATAATCAGGCAGATTATTGGGATTATACTGATTATAGGGATTAAACTGCGGGTTATTCTGGCTGTACTGGTTATTATAAGGATCGTTATACTGATTATTATAGGGATTAAACTGCGGATTATTCTGGCTGTACTGGTTATTATAAGGATCGTTATACTGATTATTATAGGGATTAAACTGCGGGTTATTCTGGCTGTACTGGTTATTATAGGGATCGTTATACTGATTATTATAGGGATTAAACTGCGGGTTATTCTGACTGTACTGGTTATTATAGGGATTATTCTGGTTATACCGGTTATCAGGATTGAATTGAGGAGAATTGTTCTGTGGCGTCTGAAGTGATTCACCATCATGTAAAAATCCAACCTGTAAAGCCATAATATTACCACTCTGAGAAGTAGAGAAAATAGTAACAATATCATTCTGAGCGAGATCTGAAAAATCTGCTTCTTTACCGGTTCCATTACCGAAATGTATAAATTTAGTATTCTGTGAAACACCTATATTAATTGATTTACCACTGTTATCCATTATCTGAAAAGCATTATCCGATATGGTTGTAACTATACCCATAATCCACTGTCCCTGTGTTTGACCGGAGGTTATTTGAGCCGTTATGAGTATAAGAAATAATAATATGATAGAAGTTCTTATATATCGTTTACCAGGTTTTAAGATCATTGCCCCCTGGCTCAGGTTGAGTTGGTTCATATTGATACCGGTAGTTATCAGGATAAGAGTTTTGTACAGGTGGAACATATTGTTCAGCCTCCTTTTTTTCTTTTGCTATTTTGTTAAGATAATCTGTTGCAGTTGTATTTGATGGATCAAGTTTTTTAGCGCTTTTAAAATTATCAGCAGCCTTATCGTAGTAGTCAAAGCCCTGCCTGTAAAACTTCAAGCCTATAGCCACATAAGCCCTGACCAGTCCTTTTCTGGAAGCTTCATTTTTCTCATCAATAGTTCTGGCTTTTGAAAAAATCTTTATGGCATCCTCATTTTTCTTCCTGTCCAGATAATATGAACCTATAGCGTTATAACCTTCCACCAGTCTTTGTCTATACTTTTCAATTTTATCATCTTTGCTTTTATCGCCTTTACTTTTATAGGATTTAATGTTTTCCCAGGTAAAATTATAGCGCGTTAAAGCTTCACTCATGTTCTTCTTTATGTTCTTATCCTTTTTCTTAAAACAGTAAGCATCTGCAACCATTATAGATATATCAGTATCATTTTTAGCATAAGTCTCCGCATATTTTATAACATTCTCGTAATCTTCATGTTCCATATAATATGAAGCCAGTGCCAGACGTGTATCACGATTATCATTATCCAACGTATCTGATGTTTTCAAATGGTCTACCCCTTTTACCGTGTCGGGAGAATTTGATTTCAGGTAATTTTGTCCGAGAATTCTATGATATCTTCCGAGCTTTTCCCCTCTTTTTCCTTCAAAATCGCCAGGGGGAAAATCCTCAATTATTGCTAAAACTTCCTCTTCTTCTTTGAAATCAGAGTCTTCTTTTTTCAGAAGATTATCCAGAAGAGAACTGTATATTTTAAGAAATTTTTTCTTTTCAGGCCTGTTTAGCTTTTTTAGCTGTTCCTCTATTTTTTTCACATCCTTCAGAGCAGGATTTTTTTCCTTCACCGCTAATTCTGCCCATTCAATCCATGCCTTTACCAGCTTATTGGAATCCTCTTCTGTTAAACTGACCTTCTTCTCATTAAATTTATCTAAAAGTTTATCCATATTACTGGAAGCTATTGCTAAATCTTTCTTTTCTTCTACGGAAGCAAGGGTTTTTGCATAAACCTTCTCAGGGCTTTCAGATTTTTTCATTAAGAAAACAACACCTGCCGATACAATGACGAATAACAGGGCAACAGCCACGAAGATTTTTATCAATGGATGGGACTGTTTTTTTATTTCCTTTACCGGCGCAGGAGCAACAGGGGAATAAATTGTCCCTATAACGGTTTTCTTTGTTTTTTCAACCATATCGTAATTTTTTCCAGTAGAAGTTGCAATTGTATTATAGCGAGGGGAAGATGAATTATTTTCTTCAAAACCATTATCTTCAATAGCTACTGCTCTGGTTTTAATACCACAGGCAGCCAGTTTATTCTGAACATTATCTCTGAGTTCCGGTTCGGTATTTCTATTTAATATATTAAGATAGTGTTCCTGTGCTTTATCTTTAAGTCCGAGAAGTTCATAACACTCGCCTATTCCCATAAGAGCCCTTTCATTATCACAGTTAAAGTCAAGGACTTTCATATATTCAAAACTTGCCTTTAAATATTCTCCCTCTTCTCTATACCGATCCGCATCTTCCAGATGTTTGAATTCACTTTCGCTGCTTTCTTTTGATTTCTGTAATTGCAGTAATTCCTGTTTCATTTCCCTTATAGTCTCATATCTGTCGGAAATCCTTGGCTGCAGAGCTTTGAGGACTATATTACTGAGTTTATCGGAAATTTTAGGGTTTAAAGTTTTGGGAGGAGGAAATTCCGGAGCCAGTTCCTGAGGATTTATTTTTGTTATAAGGCACATAAGGGTAGCTCCGAGAGCATATATATCAGATCGTGGCTCTGCCTTTCCCATCCACTGTTCAGGAGGAGCATATCCTTCCGTAAGAAGAGCATATTTGGTAGTAACAGTCTTTGTATCCTGAAAAACCCTGGCTATACCGAAATCTATTAATTTCAAAACTCCTTCATCTGTTATCATAATATTATCAGGCTTCAAATCCCTGAATACTATAGGAGTGGGGCGGTTATGCAGATAATGAAGCACATCACATATCTGCACGGCCCAGGTAACGATCTGTTCTTCGGAAAAATAACCTCCTTCCGGAAGTTTTTTAAGATATTTGGCCAGAGTCTCTCCTTTTATATAGTCCATTATAAGATAAAGTTTTTTACTTTCCACAAAAGAATCTGTAACTCTCGGAATACAGTTATGCTCCAGTTTGGCCAGCATTTCAGCTTCTATTTTAAAACTTTTTTCAATTACCTCCTGATCACTTTCTTCATGCATTTCTTTTGCAGCCCAGTATTTACCGGGAAGGCTCAGATCACGAACAAGATATACGGAACCAAATCCTCCGCTTGCTATTCCTCTTACAACTATATACCTGTCTTTCAGGGTTTTCCCGAGAGAAGGATAAAGAAGTAATCTTTCAACAGTTTCATCATCTTTATAATCCAGCACAAGATAACTTTTACCTTCATAAAAAAAGAAATCAAGCATCCTTGGAGAATCAGGGCTTTTATCTATTTTTACATATTTTTCCGTTACTTTTTTTAATTCTTTTGATATACTCTGAGATATAATATCTGTTACAGGATTTAATATTTCTTTCAATGTGAGATTTTTTTGAGAATTCACCTCGTTGACAACATATATAGAGGAAAAATCATCCCTGTAAATACCTCTGATTATTCTATATTTATCGTTCACTATAAGGTTTGTTTGTAGAGCAAACCCTCCGGCCATTATTCACCAAACCCCTTCTTTAATCTTTATCTTTAACACATCTAAAACCTGTATCAGGACCAAATTCATCACTCCATGCTTCACACCTCAGGGTACAGCCTGTCGTCCTGAGTTTGTTCAACCATGAACCTCCCCGCAGGGCTTTACCTGAAGGTTTTGATGAAGTGCCATCACAGTATGTTATATAGGAACTGTCAGTCCATTCCCATGTATTACCTGCCATATTCATAATACCATAATAACTTTTACCTTCATTACAGTTATAAACAGACATAGTTCCGTTAAGATTACTCTCCCTGCTGTTTAATCTTTCCATGTGCCAGTCATTTCCCCATGGATAAATTCTCCTGTCACTGCATCTCGCTGCTTTTTCCCATTCAGCTTCACAGGGCAGTCTTTTCCCAGCCCATGCTGCATATGCCGCAGCATCATTAAATGTAACATTGACTGCAGGATGGTCTTCTTTACCAGTTTTGAATAAGCTTTCCCATCTACCTTCACTTCTATAACCTGTACCTTCAATAAATTTTCTATAGTCACTATTTGTAACAGGATAAATATCTATATAATAGGGTTTTGTAAAAACTTCATGAATATCATCTGTACCCATAGAGAAATACCCTTCTTCTATAAGAACCATACCTGCAGGTTCAGTAGAGATCTCTGTGACAGATAGATCATTATAAACCTCCTGATTAGCCACGGGGGGAGATTCTTCTTTGAAAGGTTCCGCCACAGAAGAAGATAAATCTGCAACGGCAGGAACAACAGGAGAAGGCACTGCAGCATCAAGAATAACAGGAGAAGAAGGCAGATTTGCTGCAGCAGGGACAACAGTAGAATCTCCTTCTTCTAACTCCAGAAAAAGATCTTCCTTTTTTCTGAAGAGTATAACTATATGTTCTCCAATCTGTATATGGTCACCATGTTTCAATTTTTCTTTATCAATAACCTGTATTTCATTAATGAGAGTAATACTTTTTTTACTCTCATTTATAAGATAAACGTCCCCCTTTTCTATCGAAAATCTGGCATGTTCTCTGGAAATAGTTCTGTCCTGTGATGAAAAGAGAAGATCTCTTACAGAAGGGGATTTTCTTGACATTCTTCCTATAAAAAAATCTTTCTTATCCAGAGGAAAAATCTCTCCCTTTCTATCACCCTGTATTATTTCCAGTTCATATTCATAAGTACCGGGAATATCATCAAAAATTGTCTTTTCCGTATGTGATACAGCCGATTCTTTATAATCTGGAACAGGCAGGACATCTCTCATCTCTTCTTTCGCAATAACAACGTCATCATCATCGTCAAAAAGATATTTATGTGAGTAATCAGGGAGAAAACTGCCTTCCTGTATGGATGCGCTCTCAGCCGGCGGTAAAGAGGCAGAAGGTTTGACTGCAGGCTCCTCATATGAATAGTCTATTTTTTTCGGCCCTGTCTCTTTAAATGCAAGAGATCTCAAAAATGGTATATCTGTCTCATCTATAGTAGAAGTAAAAGTAGGTTCCGAAACTTCCTGATACAGTAAAACCACTTTACCCATATGTATTTTATCTCCCGATGAAAGAGAACATGGCTCTGATATTTCTATACCATTCACTTTAGTAGGATTTGTAGTTTTTCTTGGTTTTATTACATGACTGTTATTGCTCCACTCTATATCAGCCTGAGTAGTAGATACGGTAGACGTCTTATCCATGATAAGTATAAAATTCTCTCTCGTATCATAAGGAAGCTTTCTTCCTACAGTAAAAGATTTATCTGGGAGAGGGTATTTTTCCCCCGGATTATCTCCTTCTATAACTAAAAATTCAAAATCTTTTGCCATAAAGAAATATACTCCTCAGTTTTTTGGCTACTCTGTTGAAGCCTTATTTCCTGGTAAACAAACTATCTTACACTCTCCATTTTACCGGCTCTGACAGGGCCATCCGTCTTCAGCAGGGTTATTGGTAAGATTTATTGCATCGGTTCCGTTAATATTTATAACATATACTTCATGATTTCCATCACGATTGGAAGTAAAATAAATCTTACGACTGCCAGATTCCCAGGAAGGGCTTTCATCATCAGAAGAACTGGCAGTAAGGTTAATCTGTTCTGAGCCGTCACTGTTCATAATATAAACTTCATTATTTCCGTCTCTGTTTGATGTAAAAGCAATCTTACGGCCATCAGGCGACCAGGAAGGATCGATATCACTGCAGAGGTTATCCGTAAGATTAACCTGCTGTGAGCCATCTGAATTCATAATAAATATTTCGTAATCTCCGTCTCTGTCGGAAGTAAAGATTATTTTACGTCCGTCAGGAGACCAGGAAGGTTTTTGATCCTGTCCGGAACTGGCTGTAAGATTAACAGGACTGGTTCCGTCAGCATTCATAACATATATTTCATAATTGCCGTCTCTGCTGGAAGTAAAAGCAATCTTACGACCGTCAGGTGACCAGCATGAGAATATATCTTCAGATAAATTGTTTGTAAGATTAACCTGGCCATTTCCGTCACTGTTCATTACATAGATTTCTCCGTTACCATCCCTGTATGATGTAAAAGTTATCTTTTTCCCGTCAGGAGACCAGGAAGGAATACTGTCATTGGCAGAATTTTTTGAAATACATGCCTGATTGTTACCATCACTGTTCATAAGATAAATCTCTCCGTTAACATCTCTGTTGGAGTAAAAAGCTATCTTATGTTCCTTTTTAACTTCTATGGTTATTTGAGGAACATGTATGGATACAGTTGTTTCATTTCTCTTTCCCCTTTTATATGCATCAAGTTCCTTTTGATAAAAACTCTTAAGTTGTTTATCATCTACAATTTTTATTAAAACTCCAAGAACCTTCTCATATTTTTTATATATTTTTTTCTCCCATACAAGTTCCTTCGTATAATCAAGCCAGGATATGGCAGTATCTTTTTTACCGAGAGCATAATAGCAACTGCCTACATTATAATGATTATCTTCATTATCAGGGGAAAGCTGTATTGATTTTGTATAATATTTAATAGCTGTGCTGTAATCCTTATAACCTTCCTGATAGATCTTTCCCATAAGATAATATCCTTTTGCAGACAGGGGATCAAGTTTTATAGCCTGCTGTATTTTAGCCTCTGCTCCAGAATAATTCTTTTTATCAAAAAGTTTTTCACCTTCGGCGAGAAGTTTATCGACCTGTGGTGAACAATAAGCAAACATCTGATGTAAAATGAAGAAAAATATGCATAATACAGTAAATTTGAAAAATCTCTTAATTAAATTCATTATATCCACCTTTTCGTTTTGTAACGTGTGATGCGTAAAGCATAACACAGGACAAAAGGATTATATTTATACAGATATAATTATATCATATTTATGATTAACATCAAAATTTTTTATAAAAAATCATCAGTAGGAAATTCATAAAAACTATCGAATTTTTTATAGAACAGTATAAGATATTTTATGTGAATTTAACGGTGAATAAGGTTGCAATAAGGTTATACAAAATTCAGGATAAAAAATTTTATCTGGAAAGGATGAAAAAAATAATGGGCATGGAGAATTTATTTCGTAAAAAAAATGTAGAAGAAATCATTGCCTCTGCAGAAAAAGAAGATTTTAAGCTAAAAAAATCTCTCGGTGCCATAGACTTAATGGCCATGGGAGTAGGTGCCATTATAGGAGCAGGTATATTCGTAATAACAGGCTCCATAGCTGCAGGAGGTGCAAGTCATATAGGGGCAGGGCCCGCGGTAATCATAAGTTTTATTATAGCTGCAGTGGCATGCAGCTTTTCCGCTCTCTGTTATGCAGAATTTGCTTCCCTTTTACCCATTTCAGGAAGCGCCTATACCTATTCTTATGCAACATTAGGAGAGGTATTTGCATGGATTATAGGATGGGATTTAATTCTGGAATACATGGTTGGTGGTGTTTTTGTTGCCATTGGATGGGCAGGATATTTCAAGCATTTACTGGCAGGTTTCGGTATCGTTTTGCCTGCCTATCTTTCCAATGATCTTAGGACTGCGGCAACAAACCCTGAAGTAATGGCACAGGTACCTCAAATCGGAGGAGTCCATCTGAGCATAAACCTTCCTGCCGTCATAGTAGTGGCATTTATTACTGCATTACTCATACTTGGTATCAAAGAAAGTGCAAAATTGAATAACATTATTGTGGCTCTGAAGATCATAATTCTGGCTATATTCATAGGAGCAGGTATTTTCTATATAAAACCTGAAAACTGGAGTCCTTTTGCACCGAACGGGTGGCATGGTATTTTTACCGGTGCATCTCTGGTATTTATTGCCTATATAGGATTTGATGCAGTATCCACTACAGCAGAAGAAACGAAAAATCCCGGCAGAGATCTTCCTATAGGTATTATAGGGTCTCTTGTTATATGCACGGTACTCTATATTGTCGTAGCTGCTGTCATGACAGGTATAGCACCATACAAAATACTGGGAACACCTGAACCCATGGCTACTGCCCTCAATTATGCAGGTCTTACATCATTATCACGTTATGTAGTTTCCGTAGGAGCAGTAATTGCACTTCTTGCAGTGCTTCTGGTTCTTATGGTGGGACAGCCGAGAATATTTTTTTCCATGTCAAGAGATGGCTTTTTACCTCCTGTTTTTGCAAAGGTTCACCCGAAATACAGAACACCTTATGTTACAACTATTCTGACAGGATGTATCATCGGTTTTTTTGCCGGCATAGTAGATATTCATGAAGCGGCGGAGCTCTGTAATATAGGCACTCTCTTTGCTTTTGCACTCGTTGGCATTGCAGTTATAATTCTCAGATATAAATCACCCCATATTAAACGTCCCTTTAAAGTTCCTTTTGTTCCTCTTGTGCCTCTCCTTGGTATAGGAAGCTGTATATTCCTTATGGCAAATCTCGTTCTTGTTGCCTGGATAAGGTTTATAGTATGGCTTGTCATAGGTTTGATTATTTATTTTATCTATGGCATAAGACATACGAAATATACGTTAATACCACGGAAAGAAGACTGATTGACATAGTACAGAGCCTGTGTTATTATAGCGTGACCAATAAAGGGTGACCGGTACATATTACCTGTCACCCTTATCTAACTAATTTATAATGGAGATGATTCTAAATGAATATCAATGTAAAAGAGGGTAACCTGCATGAAATAGCCTGTGATGCACTGATTATAGGGTTACACTCTGAACTGACCGGGTTACCTGATGAAATTATTAATCTGGATAAAGAATTAAAGGGGAAAATCAAATATATATTCGACGAGAAAGAAATAACAGGAAAATCCGGTGAGATGACAGTAATTCACACTTTTCACGATATTAAACCCAAAAGAGTAGTTATTGCCGGTATGGGAAAATCGGAAGATATGAATACAAATCAGTTAAGAGAAACCTTTTCTATGGCTGTAAAAAAACTTAAAAGTACAGGATGCAAAAACCTGGCTATATTACCGCCTTATGTAGAAACATTCGATATAGAGGAAATCTCTTCTTCAATAGTAGAAGGTATATTACTTGGCCTTTACAATTTCACAAAATATCTCACCCTTGAAAAAAGCGAAAAAAAAATAGAAAATATAACATTTGCCATTCCTCCCGGTTATAAAATACTATCTAAAATGATTGCCCCCGGTATTAAATACGGCACCACAGTTTCGAAGAACGTAAATATAGTAAAAGACATATGTAATGAACCTTCGAACTATATGACTCCTGAAGTATTTGCAGAAGAGGCAAAAAAAATCTTTGAAGGTACATCTGTAAAATGTACTGTTCTGAATGAAAAAGAAATTGCTGAAAACAACATGAATTTACTTCTTGCTGTCGGTCAGGGCAGTATTACTCCTCCAAGGCTTGTTGTGCTTGAATATATAAAAGATAAAAATGCTCCTGTAATCGGGCTGGTAGGAAAAGGTATAACCTTTGATACGGGAGGAATAACATTAAAACAGAGTAAATCCACACTTTTTGAAATGAAAAGGGATCTAACAGGCGGAGCCGTAGTAATGGGCATAATGAAAACACTGGAAGAATTTAACTGTCCTTTAAACTGTGTGGCAGTAATACCACTGGCAGAAAATGCCATTGGCAACAGATCCTGCAAACCGGGAGACATCTTTTATTCCATGTCAGGAAAAACGGTGGAAATATTTGATACTGACTGTGAAGGAAGACTCATCCTGGCAGACGCTTTTACGTACATACAAAAACATTATTCTCCGAAACTGATTATAGATCTTGCCACACTGCTTAATCTTGGTTCCGTCATGGGGTTAAACAGGGTTCCTTTCTTTACGAATTCAGAAGAACTTGTACCGAAACTTCAGGAAGCATCAAGGATTACAGGTGAAGAAGTATGGCAGATGCCTCTTGACAGAAAATTCAGAGAAAGAATTATGAGCCATTTTGCAGATAGAAAGAATAGGAGCTATAAAGACCCTCAGACTATAGCAATAGCTCTATTCCTGGAAGATTTTATAGATAAGGGAGTAGAATGGTTACATATAGATTTAGCGGCAGTAGATACAAAATATGGAGACAGATCTTATGTTTCCCGTGGAAGTACCGCTTTCGGAGTAAGACTTGTAACCAGGTTGCTCTTCGACTTACTGGAAAAGTATCATAAGTGAGATAAGTGATAAGTGAGTCGTGAGTCGTGAGTTGTGAAGCAAGAGCACGAGTTTCCACTCACGACTCACTGTTCACGACTCACTATCTTTCCAGATCCCTTATAACCTTTAAAAGAAGTTCTTCTACTCTTATATCCAGTTCTTTATCCAGAGCTCTTCTGAGTGCATCAAGAGATCTTTTATCTTTCAATTTGCCGAGAGCTGTCACTGCATTAAATCTTATCATTTTGTCAGTATTTTCTACTTCTTTTATTATTATATGAACCTGTTCTTCCGCTCCCTGTTTTACAAGAGAAAAAGCAGACCATATAACTACAAGTTTATTCGTTTCATCAAGGGCTTTATAGAGGGTATTCATTAAAACCTTTTTATCTTCATCTGTAGACGGTTCTATAACACCAAGGGCTTCTACTATTCTTATCTTTACGGTATCTGCAGAATCAAATAAAACCTTACACATAGGTTTTATTATTTTAGACCCGCCGATTTTATGGAGTGACCTTGTAGCGGCATAACTTACCCTCATTACACTGTCTTCCAGAGCTTTGATAAGATGGGGTATAGCTTCTTCAGCGCCAAGTATGCCGAGGGCAAAGGATGCTTCTTCTCTGACTTTGGGAGATGAATCTGATAGAGCTTTTATAATTGCATCTATAGATTGTCCGGATTTCAACTTGACCAGAGCAGTAATAGCCTGACACCTTACATTTTCATTCTCATCATTGAGAACATTAATTAAAATCTTTATTGCTGTTTCGCCGCCGATTCGCTCTACTGCCTGAACTGCCTGCTGACGATGAAACCATACGGTGGATTTCAATGCATTCAGAAGAGGTTCAAACTGTTGTTCCATATGAAATTACCCTGTAATAAAATATTGTCCTTTCCTTTATTTAACAATTCTTTTATAATTTTTTATAATATTCTTCTTCTACGTTTCGATTTCCTTTTTTTCTATCTTTAATTGTTTCATAATTTAATGGTATAGGAATTTTCATTTTTAATGTTGCAAAATAAAGCTTTAGATGAAAATTATGTATAAGCAATTTATCTAAATAATTTATTATACAAATACAAAAAGGACCTTACGGCCCTTCTGGCGGAGGAAGAGGGATTCGAACCCCCACGGCTTTCGCCTACACCGATTTTCAAGACCGGCCCCTTACCGTTCGGACATTCCTCCTGATTATTCTTTCAGATAGTTAGTATATCAAAAGTATCTATCATATGTCAATATGAAAAAGGAGTTTTATCTGATTTGTTGAACTTTATTTATATTATATTCAAAGAGGGGAGAAACATGAAACTTTCTTATATATTAATAGTCACTGTAATTCTTACGGGAATGGCAGCAGCGTGGAATAACGGATACTATATAAATTCACAGGGATTATGGATAGTTCCTTCTATAAATACCGTTCCATCATTATTACTTTATACGGGCATGAAAGAAGATGATGCCAGAAAAGCTTTAAATAGAGAGCCTCTTCACACCAGAACAGGCCCTGAAGGAAATAAAATATTAAGTTATAACGATATAAGTGAACCGTCAGGGTTTGATCTCTATATAAGAAAAGACAGAATCGTTGCCATCTGTGTCTATACACAGAATATACCGGATAATAACGGAATACATACAGGGTCAGATAAATCACTGGTAATAGAAAAATACGGACAACCCTGTAAAAAAGAAACAATAAGCGGTCATGGCAGTGGCATTACCTATGAAGAAAAAATGGGGAATATATTTTTCCGTTTGAATTCAAATGATAAAATAGAAGAAATTATTATTTATCTTAAAGGACAGTGGTAACCTTAAAAATCTCTGTTGATTTTATCCTGTTTCTGACTTATAATATTTTTAAATTTTAATTGAAATTCAGGGTGAAGAAAGGCATCCTTTGAAATTGCATAAAACGTTTAAGATTTCATAAATAGAAGATTATGGCCAGAAGATGCCCGAATTGTAACGAAATGACCGATTCTCATGATATCTGTGCCAACTGTGGCATTACCCTTCCTTCTGAAGAGGTAGTTAAAAAGAAAAAACCAAAAGCTGAAATTACAGGTATCCTGTCTGTAAGCCCTAAATCTATAGAACTGACAGAGCTCAGAAGAAGTGAAGTCAAAGAAACTTATTTACTTTTAACGAGAACAGATTTTGAAAGTGATAAGTTCTCCGGTACAATAAAAACACCCGATATACCGGGATTTAAAGTAAAGTCTGAAACATTTGAAGGTTTAAGAAACGTCATAAATGTTCAGGTAGAAGCAAAACAGTTAGAAGTAGGCCAGATGTATGAAGGTTTTGTAGAGATAACCTCTACAATCGGAGAAGCCAGAATCCCTGTTCAACTTGGCATATCAGGGGATTCCCCTCAACTGGGACTCGATACAAATCAGTTGCAGATTAATATGAACAAAAAAGAAAAAAGTGCAATCTTCAATATAGTAAATGTAGGATGCGGAACTCTCATAGGTTCTATAAAATCAAAAACTTCCTGGCTTACAATAGACGAATCCTCTTTTTCTCTCGGTAAAGACAGCACAGCAGAAATAGAAGTTTCAATAGATAAAAGAGAAATGGCAAAAATCGAAAGAGGAGGAAGAATAAGTCTTGAAGGAACTGTCAGTTTAGAAACAAATGCGGGAGATGAAGAAATAAAAGTAGTTGTTTATTTAAATCCAAGGAAAACGTGGGAAGATTATAAAGCTTATGTACCTGTAGCTGCTGTAACTCTGGTTATACTGATTATTATAATGATAGGATATCCCATCATTAAAAAAATTATCACACCGAAAGAAATTAGAAAAACAGGTATATGGGGTGAATTACTGGGACCTTCAGGCAGCAAAAAAATGACTGAAATTAAATGGAATCCTTTCAGAGAACCTGAAAAACTGGTTTTTACTGCCATGAAAGCCAACGAGGGACAGTTATGTGAAGTAAAACTTGATACAATGGAATTAAAGACTATTTCTCCTACTTCAAAAAATAGAATATATACTCCTGCCTGTTCCCCTGACGGCTATCTTTTTGCCATTGGTATAGCCCCTCCCGGTTCAGGTACTCCTGATGGCAAGGATAAATGTGTCAATCTTGCCATTGTGAATGAACAGAATACACCGGCTGATATAATAACAGATTATAATCCACAGAGTAATGTTATGAAAATTGCCTGCGATCCGGCGTGGTCTCCCGATGGTTTAAAAATTGTTTTTGTAAAAACAGCATCACCTATTGCATTACATGGTGACGTTATGATTGTAGAATATAATAATGCTGACCCATATTCTGTATCAGACCTGCAGGAGAAAAATATTCACATAATTGGTAAAACTCCTAAATGGTCATCAGATAGTAATAAAATACTTCTGGAAGATCTGAATAAAGAGATATATATTATTGAACCTCAGGGCAGGGATAAAGAAGCTCTTATTACAAAATTGACCAGCAGTAAAGATTTTAATGCATCTTCTCCATCATGGTCAGATGATGATAAGTTAATAGTTTTCACAAGGCCTGTAGAGAAGGAGAGTAAAGATACGAGTGATATTTATATTATGAATGGTGACGGGAAAGATATAAAATCCGTAATAGCCAGACCTGAGTATGAAGATGCAAATCCTGACTTTTCACCTGACGGAAAGTTAATAGCTTTTGATTCTACAAAATACGGTGAAGAAAACGGTGATATTTATATAGTTGGAGTAGACGGGAAAGAGCTGAAGAATATAACGAATACTCAGGAGCAAACTGAACGATGTCCTGTATGGTCACCTGATGGTAAAAAGATAGCCTATCTCGGAAAGAATAATAAAGGATGGCAAATATATGTAGTAAATACAGGCGATAAAAAATTAATCCCCACAGAATTAACAAATGATGACTATGAACACAGTGTACCAATCTGGTGGGTTCCTCAATATTATGATAGATTTCGAAAAAATTCAGGAGAAAAAAAGTAAATCAGCGGTCAGATTTTATAAAATTTAGCTGATAGCTAAAACTGAAGGCTTAACGATATTATGTCAATAATATGCAATAGCTGCAATATCCCTAATAAAGATGAAGCATTATATTGTAATAAATGCGGTGCCAGACTTGTAGAAACAACGCTCACTGAAGGAAAAATTCTGGATAAAAGATATGAAATACTGGAACTAATTAAAACCGGTGGAATGGGTGCCGTTTATAAAGCCAGAGATGACAGACTTACTCAGATATGTGCTGTTAAAGAACTGTTAAGTTCCTCAATAGATGATGAGGAATATGCAGTTAAACGGTTTCATGAAGAAGCAAAAATACTTGCCTCGCTGAGACACAGTAATCTTCCCAGAGTGATAGATCATTTCACTGAACACGGAAAATACTATCTTGTCATGGATTTTATAGACGGACAGGATCTGGAGACAATATTAAATACCTCAAACAGAGGAGGACTTGATGAGGATAAGGTAATAGAATATACAAAACAATTGCTCGATGTGTTTATTTATCTTCATTCGCAAAATCCACCGGTAGTGTATCGTGATCTCAAACCTTCAAATATAATGGTTCAATCTTCTGACGGAAGAATAATTTTAATAGATTTTGGTATAGCCAGAACAGTTCGCCCTGGTTCACTCACAAAAAAAACCGGTATAGGAACAGAAGGATATATAGCACCGGAACAATATACAGGGAAACCTGAACCGGCAAGTGACATTTATTCTCTTGGTGCTACCATACATCATCTTATTACAGGCCAGAAGCCTCTTATCCCTTTCAATTTCAAACCTGTTAAAGAATTAAAACCATGTATATCAGAAGGATTTCATAATATTATTATGAAATCACTGCAAATGAAACCTGAAGCCAGATTTACCGCTCAGGAGATGAAAAAAGCCGTTTATGGATTAAAAAGAACAGAAATATATAAACAGGACATTTCACCTGGTTCATATTCGAATCCTAAAACAGAATCACCACGTAAAGGTTTTTTTTCTTATTTTTCTTTAACCAGAAAAATCAGAGCAACTTCTGATGAAACAATAGTAAATTCCGAAGATAAATCATCTATGATTCTAATCCCTAAAGGCTATTTTTTCATGGGTGATAACAATTCCGAGTCAAATGAATGTCCTGAGCGTAAAATCTTTTTAGATGATTATTATATAGACACATACCCTGTTACAAATATTCAGTATAATATATTTATAAAAAATACATCCTATGAGTCACAGGGAAAATGGTGGAAATACTTTTCAGAAAAGACAGAAAATCATCCTGTAATAAATATAAGCTGGCAGGATGCAAAAGCTTATGCCGACTGGGCAGGTAAAAGACTTCTCAGTGAGGCAGAATGGGAGAAAGCTGCGAGAGGGACTGACAGAAGAAAATATCCCTGGGGAAACAAATGGGATAAGAATTTATGTAATAACAGGGAACTGGATATTAGAGAATTAAAAGAGAAAATGTCAGATATAGTAAACGGTAGAGGAACATTACCTGTCGGATCTTTTCCCGGTGGTGCAAGTCCATATGGTGTAATGGATATGGCAGGTCAGGTAATTGAATGGTGCTCTGACTGGTATGATCCCCATTATTATAAATATAATATCAAAGAAAATCCTCCGGGACCAAAGTCAGGAAGAGAAAAAGTATTGAGAGGAGGATGCTGGTATAGCAGTATTCCTCTGTTCTGCAACTGTACCCACAGAGACTTTTTCCCTCCCTATGATGCACACTGGTTTTATGGCTTCAGATGTGCTAAAGGAGTAACTTAGTACCGTAACAGGTAAAAGGGTACCCGTAAAAAGCTTCTGCCTGGCAGGC
>DAIOEN010000078.1:0-27826 GCA_036746235.1 Vulcanimicrobiota bacterium
TAGCTTCTGCATGTGCCACCGGTGCTCATTGTATAGGTGAAAGTTTTCGTCTTATCAGAGAAGGGGTAGTAGATATAATGGTTGCAGGAGGCACTGACACTGTAGTTCATCCTTTAATCATGGCAGGTTTTGGTAATATGAAGGCACTTACCGGGAGAAACAGTGAGCCGAAGAAAGCATGCAGACCTTTTGATAAGGGCAGAGACGGGTTTATAATGGCTGAAGGCGCAGGAATTCTCATTGTGGAAGCACTGGAATCTGCAAAGAGAAGAAATGCACCTGTATATGGAGAAATAACAGGTTTTGGAATGAATGCAGACGGTCATCATATTACTGCCCCTGACCCGGAAGGGAAAGGCGCGCAAAAGGCCATGAAGCTTGCCCTTCAAGATGGGAATATAAGACCTGAACAGGTTGATTATATAAATGCCCATGGTACATCAACACCATATAATGATCGTATTGAGTCCTATGCAATAAAACAGGTTTTTGGCCCTCATGCCGGCAAACTGGCAGTAAGTTCGAATAAATCAATGATAGGTCATACAATGGGCGCAGCAGGAGCAATCGAATTTGCTGCTACATTGCTTACCCTGAAGGAAGATATAATACCTCCTACTATTAATTATGAAGAACCTGATCCTGACTGCGACCTCGATTATGTTCCAAATAAAGCGAGAGAACAGAAGGTAAATATTGCCATGAGTAATTCCTTTGGTTTTGGCGGAGTAAATGCCATATTACTGGCAAAGAAATATACAGATTAACCCCGGCAGGCGAAAGTCTTAAAGATAAATAAAAACTCTGTTCGAAAGGACAGGGTTTTTATATTCATTTATCTGTCGAAAAAAAACGCTATCCTTATTGCTTTTACCGTTTCAATCATTTATAATTAACGGCAAATGAATTTTTTTAGGGGTGTGATTTATGCAAAAAAGTAAAAAACTGGGAATTTTAGTAGGAGGAGGCCCTGCGCCTGGAATAAACTCTGTTATAAGTGCTGCCACAATAGAAGCTATAAACAACGGTTACAGTGTTATCGGAATATACGAGGGATTTAAATATCTTGAACAGGGGAAAAAAGTTATTGAATTTCTTAATATTCCCAAAGTCAGCAGAATTCATCTCACAGGTGGGAGTATACTGAAAACTTCAAGAGCAAATCCTACCAGAAGTGAAGACCGTTTGAAAAATGTTGTGGAAACCCTTAAAGATATGGAATTGAATTATCTTGTGACTATAGGCGGAGATGATACTGCCTTTGGCGCTATGAAGGTTTCCGAGATGGCTGAATATATGGGATATGATCTCAGAGTAGCCCATGTACCGAAAACAATTGATAATGATTTACCTCTTCCTGCAGGTATACCTACCTTCGGATTTGAAACAGCCAGAGCAGAAGGTGCAAGACTTGCATCTATCCTTGCAGAAGATGCCAGGACTTCTGGCAGATGGTATGTTGTAATCTGTATGGGCAGAAAAGCAGGACATCTTGCCCTTGGAATAGGCAAATCAGCAGGTGCTACCATTACCCTGATACCTGAAGAATTTAATGGCAGAATAACATTGAAACTTCTTGTCGATCATATTGTAGGGTCTATAATGAAAAGATTATCTGTTGATGCAGGTTATGGTGTGGCACTCCTGGCAGAAGGATTTTTAGAATTTATAGACACAAAAGAACTGGAATTATTGCTTACGTCTCATGAGTCTCTGGAAAGAGATGATTACGGACATATAAGACTGTCTGAACTTAATTTCTCGGATATTATAAAAACAGCAGTTAAAAACAGGCTTAAAGAGTTCGGTATAAAAACACGTCTTGTAGATCAGGAATTCGGTTATGAACTCAGATGTGTCAATCCATGTGCTTTTGATATAGATTATACCCGTAATCTCGGATATGCTGCTTTTGAGTTCCTGAGAAGCGGAGGTAAAAACGCCCTTATTTCCATTCAGGGTGATCAGATAGTTCCTATGCCCTTTAAAGAGATATTTGACCCGGAAACTAAAAAGACCAGGGTCAGATATGTTGACGTAACGTCACTGTCCTTCAAAATAGCCACAGAATATATGATAAGACTTGAAAAGAGCGATTTTGAAGACGAAGAGCAACTTGCAAAACTGGCTCAAATAGCTCATGTTTCTGCTGATAAATTTAGAGAGGAATTTGAATATTTAGTTAAGTAGCAGTCAGCAGTCAGCAGTCAGCAGTCAGCAAGAACAAAAGTCTTATGTTTTAGCTGATAGCTGATAGCTGATAGCTGATAGCTAATATACAAATTCTTCTACTCTTGGCAGAATATGAAGTTCTTTTATCAGGTGAAGATAATCCTCATCCGTAATATTTTCCTGTGTTTTTCCGCTCAATACCAGGAGTACTGCTTCTAATACATTGGTGCCAAAGGATCGTCCTTTTATATCAGGTGTTGTAGTAATTAATTTTGACACATGTCTTTTCCTCAGTTCTTCTATATCAAAAGGTGTTATCGTATTTGTTATTATTATTTTGCCTGAAAGAGATGATGGCATATATTTTCTGATAAAATGATAGTCTCCGGCAATAATGGATGCTTCTTCATAGTATTTATGGTATTTTTCTACCGGTTCTGAGTCCTGTTTTTTCCCTACAGGATATATCATACTTATAGGCAGTTTACATACCTCCGGCAGTATTCTATCTGCCTGAATTTCAAGTTCTTCCAGGGAATAAATTGGTTTATCCACATCAAGAGTAAACATCATGTCTCCGAATGTTACAGTGGCTCCGAATTCTACGAGAGAAGAAGCCATGCCGAACCTGTCCATGGCACATACCATAAGTATTTTTTTATCTTTAATATTTATAATATTTTCTCTGAACAGATATTCAACAGTTTCTCTTTCAAGAGTATTTTTGAGACTACTTCCGTCTACAACAGGAGTTATTTTAACTGCTTCTTTAAGTCTCAGACCATCTCTTAAAGCATATCTTTTAGCTTTTGAGTAAAGATATATATCTATTCCGCCGAGGCCTATAGCGTCAACCTGACCGTCGAGCTCTTTTAAAACAGTAACAGCCTTTTTGAAATCTCCGTCTGTACCTGTACGAATTATTTCAAAATCTGTATCCAGAAAGCTGCTTTTTACATAATGGTCTCTTCTGGACGAACCAAGACTTACACTTACTATTTTTTTCATTTCACCTTATCACAGATTTGTTTAATTTCTGCTTCTCCTATGGAACGGTCAAAACTTCTGAAACCTGCCAGTTTAAATCCATGTTTTTTTGCCAGTTTTCCTATTTCTTCTATTTTTTCTACGGAAATTTTCCTTCCCAGGCTGTAACTTTCATATCTTTTTTCAAGAGCCAGGAGTATTGTTTCCGACATACATGCAAGGGCGACACCTTCAGGATAACCGAAATCATAACCGAAATCTACAACCCCCGGTATCTGTACAAGGCCTCCTTCTATAACCAGAACATCCTGCCTGAGAGTTGCCACTTCTCTGCATACATCATGGGGGAGTGCGACGTCACATATAACAGAACCTGGTTTCGGATATTCCGGTTGTATTATACCATGAAGGCTGTTTGTAGCTGAAATAACTATATCACTTCTCTTTACGCTGTTATGAACATCTGTAGAAAAGTTAACATAAATATTTTTCTGTTCTTTAATAACAGCGGTCTGTTGTTCCATCCTTTTTGTACTTCTTGCTACAAGTATCAATTCTCCTACTTTATCAGAGAGTATATATGAACAGGCACTGCCTATGGAACCTGTTGCGCCTATGACTGAAACAGTAGAATTTTTCACATCAATATTCATTAATTCTGCCGCTTTCAGTGTTCCTTCTATTGCCATGGCAATTGTCAAACTGTTACCGCTTGTAACAGGAATTGACAGATGTTTAGAAACAGTTTCCCCTGCATCTCCCACGACAGATGTATAAGCTCCCAGGCCAAGTATTCTGGCTCCTAAATCCTCGGCAATATGTCCTGTTTCTATTATTTTCTGATATACTTTTTCCCTGGGAAGGGAAAGAAACTGGCCGGGGAAGAGGGGACATGTGAGAAACCATCCTTCTGCTTCCACTCCTGTAGCTGATTTTATGCCGGTAATATGAGATGCTTCATAGGGAGGCATCCATTCAAGCATTTTTTCAATAAGTTCAATTCTTTTATTTGCTGCTTTTGGTTCTACACGTATTACATCCTGAAGATCTATAGGATGTATGATGAATGCAAAATTTTCCACTAAATCTGTCCTTCTTCAATTGCTTTTTTCATTCCTTCGAGCATCATAAGAGAATTTTCTCTTACTTTCACTATTAAAGTGGGGCCAATGAGTTCCTCAAGGGCAGGGATGCCGAAATCAAAATCAACTCCCAGTATAACTTCTGTCCCATCCGGTACATGTTTAAATATCCACTGACCTTCAAATTTGTCCAGATCTCCTTCTATGAGCTTATAGGTAATAGTCAGACCTTCAGAGTTAAAATAATCTATTTCTTTCCAGTATATAGGTGTTCCGTCTACATTTGTTTCCCAGTCCGTAATAGTTTGATTTTCTTTTCTTTCTATTACAGTGACAGAAGAAACATCTCTCATGTAATCAGGATATTTTTCCATATTGCAGGCCAGATTATATACTGCTTCCGGCTCAGACTTTATAATTATTGAAGTTTCAACGTAAGGCAAAATTCAGACCTTTTTCAGGTATTCACCTCCTGAATGTTTGGAACCGTAATGCGTGATGCGTAATGCGTAATGCGTGTTTTACCGGTACCGGGCAAGCACAGGGGCTCGCCCATGCTTACTTTTCATTTTTCACGACTCACGACTCACCCTTCACTACTCACTATATCGAAAGTGTCTTTTTCGCTTCCTTTATAGCTTCTTCCAATATAATTATGACTTTATCTATTTCTTCCTCGGTTATAATAAGAGGAGGTTCGAATCTTATAACCTTTGGCTTATTTAATGTATATCCTGCAGTGACTCCTCTTTTTACAAGGGCAGGTATAAGTGCTCCTCCGATACCTTCTTTTGTTAGTTCTACCCCTGTGAGTAATCCTTTACCTCTTACGGAATCTATTACTTCAGGATATATATCTTTAAGTGCCACGAGTTTATTTAACAGGTATTCTCCTGTTACTGCCGCTTTTTCCGGCAATCTGTCTCTTTTTAGTATTTCTATTGTCTTTATGGCTGCAACACATGCCAGAGGACTTCCTCCGAAGGTTGAAGTATGTATAAGAGGATCCCTTTTAAAGCAATTCCATACATGAGGTTTTGCAATGAAAGCACCTATGGGAATTACTCCTCCTCCGAGAGCTTTTGCTACAGTCATTATGTCGGGCACGACTCCGTAATGATCTACTGCAAACATCCTGCCTGTTCTTCCGAGACCTGTTTGAACTTCATCTGCTATAAGGAGAATATTTCTTTCAGTGCATATTTTTCTTATAGAAGGCCAGTAATCATCAGGAGGTACTATGATACCTCCTTCTCCCTGTATCGGTTCCAGGATAAGTGCTGCAGTATGTTCATTTATAGTTTCTTCTAAAGCTTTTGTGTCACCGAATGGTATATAGACTAGGGGTTTATCTTCTTCCTTTAAACCTGTTTTCCCTGTAACGCCCATACCATGAAAAGCATTTATAGCTGATATTACCTGAGTTTTTCCTGTAGCAAGTCTGGCAATTTTCAGAGCACCTTCAACTGCTTCTGCACCGCTGTTACATAAAAAGGAAAAGGTAAGATCGCCGGGAGTGATTTCTGCAAGTAATCTGCAGAGATCTGCCAGTGGCCTGGAAAAGAATAGTTTTGATGACATAGCCATTTTATCAAGTTGATCTTTAACAGCCTGAATAACTTCAGGATGTCTGTGGCCTAGAGAAAATACGCCGTATCCTCCTGCGCAATCTATATAAGATTTCCCGTCTATATCCCTGATATAAATCCCCTCGTCAGTCCATTCAATGGAATTATAACCTGCAAACTTATAAAGCCTTGCAAGAGAAGGGTTGTGAAAATACTGATAGTTTTTTATCGTTTCATTAATAATTTCTTTAGAATTCATCATAAACTCCTGTTTTTCGACAGAATGATCTCTTTTCCTTCTCTGTTTACAGATGATTGCAATCCCGGTAAGTTATAATATGACACAACTGTCATATTCTGCATGATAGTCTAAATATTCATTTATTAATTGAAGAAGTGAAGTGTAATTATCTGTATGAAATATATGTTCCCTTAACCTGGTTGCTCCTCTAAGACCTTTGATATACCAGGCAAGATGTTTTCTTATATGTTTGAACCCTGTGAGTTCTCCTCTGTATTCTATAAGTAAAGCAGCATGTTTTAGTGCAATGTTCATTCTTTCTTTCACAGACGGCGGAGAAGGCAAATCTTTACCTTTCAGTCCTGCTGTTACAGAAGAAAATATCCATGGATTACCCATGGATGCTCTGCCTATCATTATACCATCACAATCTGTCATGGAGATAAGATTTCTTGCGTCGCTATAGTTTTTAATGTCTCCGTTACCTATTACGGGAATGGAAAGATTGCTTTTCAGTAATTTTATTATTTCCCAGTCTGCTTTTCCGCTGAAATGCTGCTGCGGAGTTCTGCCATGAATGGTTATGGCACTTACTCCTTCTTCCTGTGCCATTCTGGCAAAATTCAGAGTTTCTTCATAATCTCCTGACCAGGCTTTTCTCATTTTTAGAGTAACAGGGATTTTTACACTTTTTACAACAGAATTGATAATTTCTCTTGCCCTGGGCAGGTCTCTCAGGAGGTCTGCACCTTCCCGATTCTGAATGACTTTCCTTACGGAGCATCCTGCATTTATGTCTACCATCTCAGCACCTGATGCTTCAACGATTTTTGCCGCTTCTGCCATTATGTCAGCCCGCCATCCTACAAGTTGAATATTTATCGGTCTTTCAGATTCTGAAAAGGCGAGCATGTCTTTTGTTTTACTGCTCTGATATACAAGAGCCATACTGCTTAGCATTTCTGAGTATATAAGACCACAGTCGAAGGTTCTGACTATTTCTCTGTATGCTCTATCACTTATCCCTGCAAGAGGTGCAGCTATGACAGGATTTTTTAGAAAGATATTTCCAATGTTCAATAAAAATCAACCTTTTTTTTAAAAGGAATTATAATGGAAATTTTTACATGAGTCAAGAGAACTCTAAAATCACCTGTGTACAATTTGTTAAGATGGCCGGAATATTACTGATAACTGAAATGGTTTTTATATATGTAATGGTAAATAAAATCCTGTTTGTACCTTTCAGTCATTCAATAACAGGCAGGTTCTATCTCTTGTCATATAATGTTTTTTTTGTTATAATTACAAAAAAATATATATTTGTTTAAAGAATATCTGTAAGAAATTATATTAAAAGCATGTTGGTTTTATGAAAATTTCCAGAGCTATTTATGGATTAAACCTGGCTGAATTGATTATAGCCATAGTTATAATGTCACTGGCTGTTATAACTATAACAGGTATGTTTATATCTGGTATTATGGGTATGAGAAAAGGTGATAATCTGGTTGTGGCCTCAAACCTTGCTCAATCTACCATGGAATTATATCAAGACGAAATACTCAGAGATTGCAATATGTATCCACAGTCTTCCAGCCCTTACACTATGCCTGTTACAGAATTTGACAGTATAAAATTTACAAGAAAGATGGCAGTAAAGGATTTTTCAGATCCACTCCATCCTCTTACAAACAGGCTTAAATATATCGAAATAAGTGTATACTGGTATGAAAAAAGCATGGAAGGAAAAAGCTGGACTAAACCAACAGAAATTAAATATTCTACCTATATAAATAATTACCGTTATTAGCCCTGGATATGTACAATACTATGACAGTTTTAACAGTAAAAAAAATAAAATTAAACTCAGGTTTTTCAGTTCTTGAAGTATTAATAAGTTCTTTAATATTATTAATTCTCATGGGTATTTCCTCTAAAATTATGTATCAAAGCTTAAGGCTTTCAAAGGAAGAAACAGGACTTGCTTTTATAAGAAAAGAAGCAGTAAAGGCAGTGAACTGGTTTAATAATGATTTAAGAAGATCCAGCGGAGATTCCTTTACATATAATACATATCCTGTCTCTAACCTGCCTCTGTCAATAACGTTTTTAACAAATCAGAGCAATGTCCTGAATAATAAGGGTGGGACAGATCCGAATTGTTTTATAGTTTCTCCGCGGTGGGATAACTATGTTATATATTATTTAACACCTGATAGTAAAAATCCGGCTACAGCAGGAGCTACTCAGAAGTATTTATTGAAAAGAACAATATTTATTCCATCGGATCCCTATTATGATGTCGTATTCAAGCGATTTATGACTACACCAAGACCTTTACGCTCTGGTGACCTTACTGTTTTCCTTAATAAATGTATTCTATTGCCGGACACGGCTCCAGATCGTCCGGGAACTGTAGCAAGAAATATTTATGAGATAAATGTAATTGAAAGGACATGGAATTATGTTACATTGACCATAGAAACAAGAGATAAAAATCCCAGAGGAGGAGAACTGAAAACACTTTATACATCAAGAGTATTCATGAGAAATAGTGACCTGTAATCATCCTGAAGGAGGATAAATTATGAAAAAAGTTTCAAATAAAAAAGGAATAGCAATAATAACCTCTCTTGGAGTATGTTTTGTACTGCTCGCCCTTGGAACTGTTCTTATGATTAACAGTTATGCCCATATGAATATAGCCCGGAGGTTTCATTATGAAGCTGATGCCCGTTATATAGCCGAGGCAGGAGTAAACTGGGAAATCTTTCAACTGGAGCAAAATCCAAATTTTCAGTCTATAAATGTAACTAACGAAAATTTGAAAGGGCAGGGTACTTCTCCTTACGGTGTAAAATGTGGAAGAGGCGGGTTTAAGGTAAGCATATTTAATAATCCCAATGGCAATGATCCTGTGTACTGGGCGGAAGGAAATCTTAATATACCACCTCATTGTATAGGGATAAAATCTACGGGATATGTACCTGCAGGAAGTAGTATCACCTATAATAAAACGATTTCAGTTGTTGTAGGTTACCGTCAGGTGACAAATACAGTAAGCAGTGAAGGTACTATAAGAATGAATGTAGGAAATGATGAAGAGGCAGGTGAAGATCCTGTTGTAACTGATCCTCATGATCCTCCTAAATCAGAATTAAGATCTTTTACTGCCGTAATAGATGCTATAGATGGATATACAGGTAATATTCATTCAAATTTCGTCGGAGAAAAAAACCCTTCAGGAGGAACCAATCCCAGCTACAGATGTACTAAAGACCTGAATTGCTATGTTCACCTTGAGGTAGACGGAGGAACTATGTCTACATGCGGAGTAGTAGGCAAGGAAGCAGAAGAGAAAATTAACACCCATGGCGGTGTGGCAGCCGGCGGTGCAACAAAGAAAAAACTCCTTGACACAAACTATAATACTCTTTATGACACAGCAAAAGAACAATCAAGCTTTATCAGTCTTGATGATAAAGTACCCTGGCCAGTTAAATTTAAAGGAAAAATGAGAAATGACGATGGAGATCTTGAAGCATATACCAATCTTGGATGGTTAGAATTGGATAGCTGGTATGGAAATTTTACTCCTAACGGAATGTCCTGGGATTCAGACACAGGTACTCTTATAATAGAAGAAGGAAAAAATTACACATGGAAAAAAGATCTGGAACTAAAGGATGTAAATATCAAAGTGAATGGTACGAAGGGTTCAAGCCTTTTTGTAGAAGGAAATATTACAGCAAGTAATATAGAAATTGCTGCAGATGCCTTCAGTCTTGCTTCACACGATAAGGATATTACCCTTAATAATGCCTCTTTAAATATAACAGCTCCACAAACTTCAAACGGAGTAGCTTTATATACAAAGAACCTGACTATAACTACAGATCCAGGTAAAGCTCCTGCCGGAGGGAACAGGTTCAAAGGGGTGGTTTATGCGAAGGGCGGAACAATTGATGTGACCAATCAATATACAGCTGATCCTAATAATAATAAATTTGAACTTGAAGGCCTGGTAATAAATCCTGATACTGATCCTAATGATTCTATCTTTCCCTGTCTTAAGGTTAAAAATAAAGGCAGTGATAATTTTACGATAAATCTTAAATATAATCCCATTGTAGCCAATTCGATAATTGATTATAAAAAAGTACTTGTTGACCTTCAGCCTTTATACTGGCAGATAGAATAAAGCTTTTACAGAATCTTTAATGTCTGAACCAGGGTGTGAGGGATTATATGATAATTTTTTACCCGGTTCCGTCCAGTCTTAATGTAACTGCTCCTACTATGATAATAAGAAGCTAAAAAATTGCTTTTTTTATTCCTTTTTAAAATATAATTGCTACTTGATTTTATTTTTGTTATAATATAATTATGAAAATTGAGCTTGAAGAATATTTACATATTATAGCTAAGAGAAAAGGCTTTTTTTTATCTCATTCCGGGTTTAATTTACCTGAATTATGTATGGCTATTGTAATCCTTGGAACAATTGTTATTATAATTATAGGTATGTTTATCGGAGGAATAGTCGGGATGAAGAAAAGTTCAAATCTTATAATTGCTACCAACATCATTCAGTCCACCCTTGATCAATATTCTCAGGATGTATTGTATAATTTTGATAACATTCTCTATGATGATGGGAAATGTTATAATATAATACCCGGTCAGGAAGTTGTGGATACAATGAAAATACAGGAAAAATGGGTATCCTTTCAGAAAATAGGCACTGAAACTACAAATCGTTTGAAAAAAATTACTGTTACTCTCTACTGGTATGAAAAGAGTTCCGAAGGTATGCCGTTAAAAAAGAAAATGTTCTTTACTACTTATATAAATAACTATCTTTAGTAATTTAAGGGTATAGGAATTTTCATTTTTAACGGCGTAAAATAAGGCTTTAGATGAAAATTAGGTAGAAGTAGTTTATCTAAATAATTTAAAGGTACAGGAAATTTCATTTTTAATGGCGTAAAATAAGGTTTTATATGAAAATTATGTACAGACAGTTTATCTAAATAATTTATATTTCTGCAAAATAACAATCAGGTAATAGATTATGAATATGAGGGAATTAAATATTAAAAAAATACTGGGTATGTCATTGATAGAGGTATTTATTACTCTTACTATACTTGCGTTTTTGCTTGGTATTTGTTCTCAGATTTTGATCTGGGCTTTCAATGTATCGAGGGAACAAAAAGGTAAGGGAACTACAGGAAACGAAGCGATTAAAAGCCTTTCATGGCTGCTTAATGATTTAAAGCAGACCAGTTCCGAGTCATTATATGTGGCCGAAAATTTTTTTAATATTGCTGTTCCCCCGGCTTTTATACCGATATCCTTAAGTTTTCTCAGCTGTGAAGACGAGACTACTGCAGATATGGAATATACCGATAAGATAACTTCCCCTGAATGGAAATATTTTATTTTATATTATCTTTTCAGAGATGAAAAAAATATACATCATTATAGAGATCCGAACAATCCTTCAGTTATAAAATCATATCCGAAGTATTTTCTTATAAGAAAAACTTATATTAATAATATTACTTACAGCTACGCTTTTAAGAAGTTTATACCTCAGCCATTACAGTTTGCTGATGTAAAAGCTTTATGTGACGGGAATACAAACACAACAACAAATAATAGAATAGTAGCAAGAAATATTTATTCTCTGGAGCTTGTAAGCATGGACCCCTGTAAAAATTCATGTACCCTCAAAATTGATATAAGGGCCAGGGGCATGAGAACTGAAGAGACAAAATCATCTTATGTGACAACTGTTATAATGAGGAATACAATTAAACAACCTGAATAAAGAAAGGATGGAATTCTGTGAATAAAAAAAATATTTCAGAAAAAGGTATTGCCGTAATAACAGTGCTGGGAGTATGTCTGGTTTTATTAGGTCTTGGTACTGTTCTTGTAATGGATAGCTATTCTCAAATGAGAAGAGCTTCTAAATATAATTATGATACTGAGGCTCTTATTCTGGCAGAAGCAGGTGTCCAGAGGGCTATTTATGAACTGGAAGAACATGATCTAAGCTGGAGCAATGCAACAGAGGAACTGGGAAATGGAAGTTACACTGTACAGGTAATTGGTGACAATTTAGCAGGGGCTGAGCCAATACCAGCTTCAGGAAGTAATCCTGAGATTCCTGCTAATTCCATATGGTTAAGGTCAACAGGAACAGTTGCGGGAAAGTTTCGTAAGACCGTCGAGGTAGCTCTCTCTTATCAGATTATATCTCAGGCCGGTTTGAGCAATGCAAAAATGTTGATAGGAGACCCCAATAATCCTTCTTATGGTAATTTTGTCTTTGAATTGAATGCAATTCCCGGATTTGAAGGAAAACTTCATTCTAATTATAATAACTCTTCCGAACCCAATAATATAGCTTTTGATATTATAGGTGATCCCAATTTATCCGTACAGGGGGCAACCTTTTCAACACCGGGTACTGTATCAGTTAATGCACAAAATAAGATTTCAAATGCTCATGGTGCAGTAGCTAATTCTCCAGCAAAAAATATTCCGGAAGTGGTTTATGAAGATGTAGAACCTAACAATACTGTAGAAATAGCTGCCAAGGTGCCTTCCATTGTTGAATTTACAGGAAAGTTGAAAAATGATGGAGGAGTGCTGAAAGCACAATGTGACACTCCTCTGGGGTCTATGTGGATTCCTTTGAATAATATGTTCGGAGATTTTACTCCTGATGGCATGATCTGGGACGGCCCTAACAGTACTATCAGAATCGTTGATAACAAAAAGTATTCTTATACCTGTGATCCAAACGGTTCGAATGCAGTTCTTTCATTTACTGATATTAATATTCAGGTTGATCCGAATATAAATACAGGACTGTTTACAAATGGTAATATTGAAGCCAGTAATATGTATCTGAATGCTCCTTTTTTTACTCTGGCAAGCAAGGGCAGTATTACCTTTAAAGAAACCAGGTTTCGTATAGAGGAACCTACCAATAACAGGGGCGTTGCCATATTTTCAGGGAAAGATTTTATTATTGAGACTCCTTCTTCTCCTGTCAAACCACCTCCCACCGGAGGTAATATCTTTAGAGGTGTTATTTATGTGAAAAATGGAAAATTTATACTTGATAATAAGTCCAATGACATATCTGATAATAATGCCGTAAAAATGGAAGGATTGATACTGGTTCAAAACGGAGATCCAAATACGAATGATGGTATTATATTAAAAAATAGTGGCACAAATAGTAATTATAAACTCTCCATTACTTATAATCCACATCTTGCAAGGGTTCTGAATTGCAGTAATTCGAGCGATGTTCAGCTTCAACCTGTATTCTGGAGGATTGTGCGCTGATTATTAAGGAGAGCATAATATGGAATAATGCAGATGTTTAGAGAAAATTTATTACACAATTTAAAGGTATAGGAATTTTCATTTTTGACCAGGATTTATAGGATTTATGAGATTACCAGGATGATAAATAGAATTACTTTACGTGAAGTTTCTAATCCCGGTAATTCTTTAATCTCGAAAATCCCGCTTAAAAATAAGGCTTTAGATGAAAATCAGGTAGAAGCAGTTTATCCAAATAATTTATATAAAAATGATGGCAGAGCTTTGTAAGGAGGTGAAATTTATGAATATTACTATTGAATATTGTACTATGTGAAATTATGAACCAAAGGCTTCAGGGTTGAAGTCTGATATAGAGAAGAATTTTCCCGGTGCAAGTATAAAGCTAATTCCTTCCGGCGGAGGCGTTTTTGAAGTAGTAAAAGACGGAATATTGATTTTTTCCAAAAAATCCCTGGGCAGATTTCCCCTTCATGATGAAATATTTGCTAATTTGAAATAATCATCAGAGAACAGTGGGTAACATAAACTCACTGTTCCATAAAAAAATTTCCAAATGTTTACAAAATTTTAACAAATATCTCCATAAGTTTTCACAAAAAAAAGTAAAAATATGTTATTCTGTACACATATTAATTAACTTAAAAATGGAAAGGGGTAAAGAACTTCTAAAAAGAAGTTTCCTGGAATAAGCTATGAAAATAGGATCAAATTATAATCTCCTGGCAGAACAGAAAATAAAGCATACAGGTGTGAAAAGGCAGAGTGAGGGCGCAGGTTCTCTTGAAGATCTATCCAGAAAAGATATGCTTGTAAGTTATTATCCTCAGGATCCATATGTAGGGAAACCTGTGACTGCATCAATCCCTGCCGATGATATAACTGCCGGACCTGATAATACAAGAATAGATACAAAAGGTGATGTTAAACCAAATGCAGACGGAAATATGATTTTTGAGCCTGCCGATCCTGCCTTTATAAATGTTCAAACCTTTACAAGCACGGAGAAAACAATAGAAATGTTTGAGAAATATCTCGGACGAAAGGTGAAATTCTACGGGAATCGTTCCAAAATAAGTCTTAATCCCGATAAAGGCGAGATGAGAAATGCTTATTATAGCCGTCAGGATTGTTCCTTAAACTTTTTCCATTTTAAAGATAAGAAAACGGGTCAGACTTTACATACAGGAAAATCTGCAGAAATAGTGCAGCATGAAGGAGGACATGCCCTTATTGACGGAACTCAGTCGGGATGGCTGGGATGGAATCCTGAAACAATGGCACTTCATGAGGCAGGTGCAGATATGACTGCTCTCGTTACATGTCTTCATGATGATAATAATCTGGAACTCTTCCTGAAGCAAACAGGGGGAGATTTCAAAAAACCTAATATCCTTGCCAGTATGGGTGAAGAATTCGGTATGTCTGCCTATGGAAGACCATACCTGAGAAATGCCATAAATAATTTTACTTACAGCCCTCCTGAAAGTTTACCTGATATTCCATCCAGTCCGGATCAGCTTGGCGGTGAAGCTCATTATTTTGCTCCTCTTTTTGTAGGTGCTTTTTATGATATTCTTGGTGCTGTATTTCACTCTTATGAACAACAGGGACTCGGACAGAAAGAAGCCCTTGTAAAAACAAGAGAAGTAGCAGGTAAACTTCTTGCAAAAGGTATTGCAGGTGCTCCTCCTTCCAATGCTACATACAAAGATCTTGCTCTGTCAATGATCAAGGTAGATCAGTTGAATGAAAGAGGAAAACATGTAGATCTTCTTACCGATATATTTAAAGAAAGAAAAATACTTTCCGATGAAGACATTCCTCAACTTTCTGCTCTTGATAATACACGAGCTTATACATTCCTTAATTCCAGCAGTCCCTTAAATGTAATTGATTTTGTTGATAAAAATAGAGAAATCCTCGGAATAAATCAGGATGTCCCTCTTTCTCTTCAGGAAGTAAATAAAAATGAAGACGGAAGCGAAAGTTTTAATGTAGGCTTCAATGTGGAAGTTCCTCTTACCGGTTCGGAATACGGAGTATTTGACGGTGCAGTTATAGATGTACATGGAGGAGTAACCCTGGGGACAAAAGAGACAGGTCTTCTTGCTTCTGTGGCGCCGGGAATGGTGTCAGATACTGATATAGCAAAAACAAAGGATTATATGAAAAAATTGATAAAAGGCGGCAGGATAAAATTTGTCGATCCTTCCAAAAGATCCCTGAAAGATGAAGATTTCTTTGATAAAGACGGTAAACCTTATATGGGATATACGTCTTATGAAGACGGGAAAATGAAGATAGTAAGAAGTCCGATTATAGATTAAATAATAAAATAATAAAAAAGAAGGGGTCTTTAGACCCCTTCTTTTTTTGTCCCTTAAAATGGATTTGCTCTTCTGCAGTTAAAAAACAGAGGAAAAAGCATTTCCCGCGTCACCCTGCTCCAGAGATCCTTACTCCAATCCAGTTTTAAATTTATTAATCTCTCATATTTTCTCTTACGAAAATGAGACTTCAAAACTAAATCTTTTCATTCACTCTTTTGTAGAGATTTTCTACGAAAAAGCATTCTTTCTAAGAAGAATTCCCCTTCTTTAACCACGAAGAGCAAATAACGATAGAGTAAACATATTTTAATCAATTACCCTTTCAAATAGTATTATACTTATTTTATAAGTCTTTGTCAATAGTTAAGTTCAATAAAATACAAGAATTTATCAGGTTTTTCATAAGTCCCCCTCTTTTTTGTCGCAATTATTTACTAAAAAGTAATTTTTGTAATGTAAATTCTTTTGACACTTTGATTTTAAAACGATATAATAAAATGTATTTTATATTATAAAAAATTAATATTTAGAAAGTACTTTATGAAAAAATGGATTGAACCTGAAGAGGTAAATGTATCGGAGGATTTTTATGATGCAATAGGAGGGCATCCGCTGGTTTCAGAAATTTTAACAAGGAAAGGCTTTACTTCGATTGAATCTGCAAAAGCTTTTCTTGATCCTGCATATTTTAAACCTTCTCCTTCATGTGATTTGCCGGATCTTGTTCCTGCTGTAGAGAGACTTGAAGAGGCTTTTCAACATAATGAGCCTCTATGTGTGTGGGGAGATTTTGATGTAGACGGTCAGACGTCAACAGCTCTTCTTGTATCTGCCTTCAGGGAAATGGGTGGTAATATTACTTATTATATTCCTTTCAGAGACAGGGAATCTCACGGATTGAACATGGCGGCTCTTGAAAAAATCATAGCCGGTAATATAAAACTGCTGGTTACCTGTGATACAGGTGTGTCAGGCCATAAAGAGATTGACTATGCTATGAGTCATGGTGTGGATGTCATAGTAACAGATCATCATGATCTTCCTGACTTTCTGCCTTCTGCCTTTGCTGTAATTAATCCCAAAAGGCTTGATTTCAGTCATAATCTGAGAGAGCTTCCCGGTGTGGGATGTGCTTATAAATTAGTGGAAGAACTTTACAGGAGGCGGGGAAGAGAGAATGAGACCCGGAAATACCTTGATCTTGTAGCTCTCGGTATAGTTGCTGATATAGCAGTTCAGACAGGTGATACCCGTTATCTTCTTCAGAAAGGACTGGAGGTTTTAAGAAACACAGAACGTCCCGGTCTCATGGTCATTATAGAAAATTCAGGACTTAACAGGAGCCGTATTTCTGAAGAACATATTGCCTTTGCTATTGCGCCGAGATTGAATTCCCTTGGTCGTCTATCAGACGCCAATCTCGGAGTGGAATTACTTATAACAGATAACCAGGAACGGGCTGTAATTCTTGGCGGCATGCTGGAAGGTCTGAATTTAAGGAGAAAGGTTTTATGTGAACAGGTTTTGAAAGCAGCTATGGATCAAGTTGAAAGAGACAGAACACTTCTGGATTATTCTGCTCTGGTAATGTCCCATCAGTCATGGCCTACCGGTATAATAGGGATCGTAGCAAACAGGCTTGCTGATATTTACAGCAGACCTGTTATCCTGTTATCTACTTCTCTGAAAGATATTGCAAGAGGATCTGCCCGTTCTGTAAAAGGATGTAACATATATGAAGCCATAAGCGCCCAGAAGGATCTCCTTACAGGATTTGGAGGTCACACTATGGCAGCAGGATTATCCATGAATCCTGAAAATATATCGGACTTTCGTCATGCTCTTTCCAATACACTGGGCGATATGTCTGAACATAGAATAGATAGCCTTTATTTATCATCCTATCTTCCCCTCTGTGAATTATCTATGGGACTTGTAGAACAATTACAGAGACTGGCTCCTTTCGGCTCTGGTAATGAACTACCTGTATTTGTTGCCACGAATGTTTTTATTAAAGGATGGAGCAGAATGGGTAAAAAAAATGAACATCGTGTTTTAATGGTTGATGATGGCACAGGACAGGACTACAGGGTAACATGGTGGCAGGGAGCATCTGTTCCTTTACCTGAAGGAGCCTTTGACCTTGCATATACTGTAAGAAGTGTCAATTATCAGGGGGTAAAAGAATTACAGATAGAATTGATAGATATAAGAATAGTTGAACAGGTTATTCCTCCTGTCGTAATAGATGTAGTGGATTACAGACAGGAAAAAGACAGGGAAAGTCTTTTAGCATCTCTGGAAAATACTGAAAATATACAGATATGGTCTGAAGCAGATAATAGTGTATCCGGAAAAAACAGATATGAGCTCATAACCTCGAAAATACTTGTTATATGGACTGTTCCTCCCGGGCCGGAAGAGGTAAAGACAGTTTTAAAAACAGTGAAACCTTCAAAGATTTATCTATTTGGCGTGAATTCTGTCAGGGACAGTGAAGAGGTTTTTCTTAAGCATCTTTCAGGTCTTGTAAAATATGCCATAAAACATGGTAACGTGAAAATTTCTTTTCTGGCTGCTGCCACAGGTAACAGAGAAATAACGGTGAAAAAAGGACTTGAATGGCTCTCACGAAAAGGTTATATAAATATGTCCATGACAGATGGTGATGAAATATTTATATGTGAAGGTAATGGACAGGCTGGTAATAATACGGGTGAAGTTTTATATGAATTAAAGAAAATACTTGAAGAAACAGCAGCATACAGGAAACATTTTTTGAGAGCAAATAAGGTTCAATTGTTTACATGGCTATAAATAATAACTTTGTAATGCGTGACGCGTGATGCGTGGACGTATAACCCATTACGTATTATGCGTCACGCTTCACGCTAATTTATGACCGCCTATGGGGGACTCGAACCCAGGGCCACGATGCTGGCGACCCGTAGCCGATCCTTTAGGGACCCCTTACCTGGATAAGCGGCAATGCCGGAGATGGAGGGGATTACACCCTCGCCACAGAGATTTTACTGATAATCATGACCGTATAGCCACAGATGAAAACTGCTATGACCGTGTGGTTACAATGAAGAACGATGAGCTGTGCACCCTTCACGATCCTCATATAAATCTCCGTGAAAACTTCTACACCTCCCTGTTTCTCTTCCTTCAGGTTAAATAAAAAACTGCGAGATTAGCATCTCACAGTTTTTTATTTATTTGAGAAATTTTAATAATTTACTAATTCGACTTATTTGGATTTTATTCCTGCCAGTATGAGAAAAATTTTTTTAATTTTTTTCATTTACAGTTTATCCGAACAGATACGCTCATAATTTATTCTTTCTTCTCTTCCGTCTTACCTTCTATCTTCTCTTCTTTCTTTTCCTCCCCTACCACTCCATCATGAATGGCTTTGCCTGTCATTTCTTTCGGCTGTTCAATTACTCCGTCTTTTAATCCTTCTGAGATAGCACTTTCTTCTGCTTTTTCCAGTCCCTCTTTTGCAATTTTTTCTTCTATTTTTTCAATACCTTCTCTTGCCGCTTTCTGGGATACAGCTCTGGAACCGCCTTCTGCAGCTTCTTTACTCAACACTTTTCCTATACCTTTTTCTGCTCCTTTTACCATTACATCTGTTCCTGCACCAACTACTCCGCCTATAAGGCCTCCTGCCACTGTTTCTGTGGCGACTTTCCCCAGGCCTTCGCCAAAACCTTCTTTCCAGGTCTTCTCTTCTATGGCAGTTTCAAAACCTTTATTTACCGCTGTAGATATGCCATCATCTATAGCTACTTTGGCTACATCTTTAATGCCTTCTTTTGCTATGCCTCCTGCAAGTTTTGCTCCTGCTGCGCCTCCCAGCACATTCATTGCCCCTTCTACTGCACCCTTGCTGAAATCTTTAAGGCCGTCTGTGCCGAAAGCATCATAGTTGTCTCCTTTAACTGCTTTATTTATGCCTACTTTCATACCTGCACAGCCGAGTGTTGAGCCTATTAACCAGGGGACTGCCACACTTGCTCCTGCTCCTGCCGTGCCTACTGTGACGACTACTGCAGCAGTTACGGATGCTGCTGTAGATAATCCTTCTGCTACATTATCTTTCGCTTCCTGATAGGCTTCTATAGAGCTTTCCACTCTTTTTTCAGAACGTTCCAGTTGCTTCAATGATGCCTCATCCACATTACCTCCTTTGGCAATCTCCCTCTGGGTCTGACGAACTTCTCTTGCAGCATCGTCCAGGTTACGGCCTTCATCTCCGAACCCGTCCATAATACTGTTACTTACACCGTTCCAGAATGTTCCTCCGTCTCTTTCCCTTGTCAGCTTATCTTCTAACTGTTCTTTTCTTTCCTCAAGGGTTTTCGGCTCTTTCTGAAGCATATCATAGGCTTTGTTGTAGTCACCGGTACTTAAGTCTCCCTTGAGGTCAGACAGGAGATCTGTACCGTATTTTTCTCTGTACTCTTTTATAAGAGCATCCTTTTCTTTATCATTTTTGCATTCACCCAGGGTTTTCATTATGGCATCTTCATCTGTTCCCGCTCCCTGTACGGCAAGATGGAGATCTTCTACCGACGTGGTTTTACCTTTTTCCAGAAGGATTTTAGCCCTTTCTAAATCTGAACCGCTCATTTCTCCTTCCAGCCTGTCCATAAAGGCCTTATCACCGAGGAGTTTCTTTCTTTCTTCCGGAGAGGCATCTTTTATGGCATTGAATACACCGTCTTCGTCAGTTCCTCCACCTTTCATAGACAGATCCAGCTTCTGGTCAGTTGAGAGTTTACCCTGCTTTAAGAGCAATTCTGCTTTTTCAAGGTCTGTGCCGCTCAGTTCTTCTCTTAAATTCATCATGAATTTTTCATCTTTCATGAGGGCTTTTCTTTCATCTTCTGTAGCACCTTTTAATGCATTGAATACTCCTTCTTCATCAGTTCCTGCACCGCCCATTGCATCGGCAAGTTTTGTTTTTGCAGGCAATTTGCCATCTTTAAAGATGGTATTTATTCTGCCCATTTCTTCATCATTCAGTTCATCCTTCAGTTTTTCCATCATTTTAGGATCGTTCATAATGGCTTTTCTTTCTTCCGGGGTTGCTTTTTCAAGGGCTTCGTAAATACCTTTTTCATCTGTTCCTCCCCCTGCCATTGCTACATCCAGTTTGTCTGTCGTAGAAAGTTTCCCGTCTTTACTATTAAGAAGCGCCATAGCCCGTGCTTTATCTTCTCCGCTGAGTTCATCGTCCAGCCTTTCAAGAAGAGCTTTATCTTTACTTAATTTTGCTCTTTCTTCGGGGCTGGCTTTTTGGAGGGCCTCAAAAATACCTTTCTCGTCCGTTCCTGCTCCCGACATGGCCACGTCCAGTTTCCCTGCCGTATCCAGTTTCCCCTTATCCAGGAGATTGTTCGCCTTTGCCAGATCGGAACCGCTCAGATCTCCTTTAAGATCTTCCCTGAGATCTACGCCGTATTTACTCTTATAGTCATCTAAAATGGCCTTTCTTTCCTTCTCGGTTTTACCTTCAAGTGTTCTGAATATGGATTTTTCATCTGTACCAAGGCCATCCATTGCTCTGTGCAATTTCGCTGCATCACTTTCCTTGCCTTCTTTCAGATATTCCATGGCTATGTCTCTGTCGGAACCGAATAAATTATTCTTGAGATCACCTTCCAGTTCACGGCCTGTTTTACTCTTATAGGCTTCCTGGTAGGCTTTTCTCTCTTCAGGAGATTTTCCGTAGAGACTGTCAAGGAGGGCCCGTCTTTCTTCACTGCCTCCTCCTTTCACTGCTTCCATGTCTATACTGACTCTGTCTGCAATAAATGCACCTTTTCTTTTTACCAGATCAGCTTCCCTTGCTTTCGGATCAGTTATGCTCATATCAGGCTGAGGTTCACCCTTTAGCAGAAGTTCTGTCTTCTTGAGGTCTGTTCCGCTGAGCTCGCTTTTCAGATCTTCTGTGAGATCTTTACCGTATCTCTGTTTATACTCGGCTTTCATATCCGCTATTTCTTTAGGGCTTTTTCCTTCCAGACTTCTTAAGATTGCTCCTTCATCTGTTCCTGCTCCTGCCATGGCCTGTCTGAGTTTATCTGCATCTCCGATTTTTCCGCTGTCCAGCAGAGCTTTAGCTTTATCCCACTCACCGCCGCTCATCTCACTTTTGACTTCACTTTCCAGATCTTTTCCGTATTTCTGTTTGTATGCCTCTTTGAGAGCCTGCCTCTGTTCCGGGCTTTTGCCTTTAAGTACATTGAATATGGCATCTTCATCTGTGCCCCAGCCTGCCATAGCTTTATTTAAAACATTTACATCTCCGGCAGGATCATATTTTGGTTCTTCTTTTTTCTGCTGTGTTTCCTGTCCCTGTTTTTGTTCCCCGGGCTGATCTGTTTTCTTTACATCCTGCCCCTGTTTCTGTCCTGCGACTTCCTTGTTCTGTGATGTACTTCCTCCTGTAACCTGTTTTGAAGCACCTGCCTGAACTTTTACAAATTGCTGTGATTTTACAGGATTACTTTCAGGCTTTTTAGTGCTTTCTTTTTTTACATCATCGAGTCTCTGTAAGTCGGCCTGTCCCGGTGCCGATGTTTTTCCTGTATCCTGGGCCTTTTTAGGGGTTATTTTTAATGTCTGACCTTCTTTTACCATATTCGGGTCTTTAAGATTATTTTCTTTTGCTACCTTATCAACTAATTTATTTTCTACAATTTCTTTCGATGTATATCCTGCTTTTATAAGAGCATTCCATACACAGTTACTTTTATTACTTCCTTTTGACCATTTTTCCATTTTTACTGAATGAGAAGAACCGGAAACTTCCATTGACATATTAATCACCTCTGTAAAAAATTATAAACCCTGTTTAATATATACCGATAAAAAAATTAAAGTAAAGTTTTATTTGAAAATTTATATGAGAAGCGTGGCGCGTAACGCGTAACGCGTGACGGGACATCGGATTCTCATAATGGCAGTAAAAACACTGTATGGTGTAACTGGTAACTCCTGTATAAATATAATATTTTTTTTGATTACATGCAAGTTACAAAGTGGTTACAAATTTTTTATACTGAAAAACAATAGAGTTCAGGGCTCAGCCCTGAACTCTATTTCTGATTACTGATCACTGATTACTGCTCACTGTTCAATCTCCCCAGAGTTTGCTCCAGAGTTTTTTTGCTCCGTTCCCTATAGCACCTGCTGTACCACCTATTACGCTGTTTGCTGCATCATAGGCAGCTTTTGCTCCGTCTGCTGCAACAGAGAGAACCTTCTGGCCTCCGTCAATCACAGCATTGCCTACTGTCTGGGCTCCGTCAATCACTTTATTGCCTACTGTCTGGGCTGTATCTATGGCAGTATTTACGGCTTTCTTTGTTCCGTCAACCACTGTGTCACCGATTACGTCTCTGGCACCGTCCAGTGCCTCATTGACTTTTGCCTGTTTTTTATCTATTGCTGCATTACCACCTGACTGTAAACCGTCGACAGCTTTATTGCCTGCTCCCTGAACAGTATCTATCCCTTTGTTGGCTGCTCCAGCAATGGCAGGAGCATTCTTCATAGCAAGGGCTGTAGCCACACCTACAGGGCCTCCTACTACGCCTGCAGCTACTGCGGCAGGATTATTCTTAATATCTTCATACTTGAGATCGGCACTTAATTTTACATCTGCTCCGCCTATGCCAAGATATCCGCCCAGTTCCAGATCGGCATGAAGTCCTTCTTTATCTGCCTTAAATCCTCCTCCCACTACTGCACCGGCAGAAGGACCTGCTCCGAATTGAACTTCTGCGCCAACACCGCTTCCTGCTTTTGTTTTTGCTTCACCTGAAACCTGTCCGTAAGCTACTGCTTCTGCTTTTGCACCTGCTCTGAAGCCGACATCCACTCCGTCTTTAGATATGTCTGCTTTCCCTGTCAGTTCTGCGTCTGCCGAAGCATTAAGGCCCCCTCTTGCACCGATTTTTGCGCTTCCTGCATCGGATTTTATTTCTCCTTCCACACCTGCCGAAAGGTCTGCTTCTGCGTATGCTTTTGCACTTCTTTCTACTGCCAGTCTGTCTTTACTGATTTCTGTCTCTGATTTTAAGCCACCTTCTACTTTTGCACTGGCACTGAGGTCACCTTTACCTGTAGCTTCTACATCGCCGACTTTTATACTGCGGCTCCCTTCAAGTTTCGCCTCTGCTTCTGCAGAGCCTGAAATCTCTGCTGCAGCTTTGTATTTATCGTCTGTCTGTTCATATTCGGAAGAAATCTTACCTTCTGCTTTTGCAGATGCAGATGCTTTCTTTTCAGTTGTATGTTCTACTTCACCTGTGGTATGGGTTTCTGTAGAACCTTTTTCTCTTGATGCTTCGGCTTTCCCTGATGTTTCACCTGAAGCTTTTACCCCCTGTTCACCTGCTTCATAACTGGAGGTGCTCTTTGTTTCTGCCTGAGATTTTGACGAATTTATTTCTTTAATATTCTGACCTGTTTTTTCTGATGGTTCAGATTTTTTTACAGTTTCTACCTTTGTTGTTTTAGCAGCTTCTCCTGTACCCTGTGTCTTCTTTATTTCTTTAGTTTGTTTACCGGCAGGGCTGCTCTGTGATGTTGTTTTTGTCTTTCCTTTTTTTGAAGATGCTTTTTTACCTGTTATCTTTTTTGAAGCTTTTGATTGAGATTCAACCAGTGCCTGTGATTTTACCGGATCTTTACCCGGTCTGGCAGGTGTTATTCTTTCCTGTTGTACCGTTTCCGGCTTATGAACACCTTTTTCTTCCGCCGCCGGAGCTGTTTTACCTGTTTGCTGTGCCTTCTGAGTATCTTTAGAATAAGTTTTTGCCTTATGCTGTCCTGTCTTTATACCTGATTTCTGACTTCCTGATACGGAACCGGGTTTTTTATTTTTAACAGAAGAAATGACCATAATTTTCCCCTCCTGATGTTATTCTAAAATATATATACCTGAATTTATATAAAAGTAAACAGGTTAAATTATTTTTTTTCCTTGACTCTTTTGTTTTTATTCACTACAATTTATATAAGAAATGTGATATATGACGCATAACACGTGACAGGAGTAAGATTATTATGAAACTTTATGGTTTTATTAAAGATATAGAATTATTTCTTCAGGATAAAATCGGATTTGTCACATTTTTAAGTAAACTGGATGATACGGAAGAAGAACTCCTGGATCTGGAAGAAAAAAAAGGTGACATGAGAAATATTATAGTAAAAGCTCTGGAATATCTGGATAATATGCGTATAATGATTGATTCTCCATCCTTTAAAAAGGATAATCTCAGGAAAGAATTAGAAAAACTATCACTTCTTATAAAAGAGCTTCCCCGTAAGGATGAGAGACAGTTTATGACATCAAAACCTGATTTTGAAGCTCATCCCGGTATGAAAGCAAGGTTACCTTCAGTATCTGTTCAACCTAAAGAATTTGTCGATTTTATTAAAGATCTAAAAAAAATTGGAGACATAGACAGAGATACTGTTCTTGATAAACTGGACTCAGTAGAAGAATATCTTCTGGAAAAAGAAGAACTCTGTGCAATCAGTAAACCTGAATTCAGAAATGTTATAATTTCTGCAATGGAGATTCTGGATAATATCCGTATAATTCTGGATGAAGCTGATGAATTGGATGGAGAAGCTCTGAAAATTGAAACAGGTAAATGGATTAGAATAGAACATTTTTTGAAAACCGAAACTGTTCCACCGGTACATAAAGTTACCCCTCCCGTTGCTCCCGGTCAATCTAAAATATCTCTTGGGAAAGAAATCATAAAAAATGAGTCTCCCGGTAAGAATTTCTCCAACTTTATGGTGGCAAAGCCAGGTTTTGAAGTACATCCCGGTATGAAAGAAAAATTACCTTCAGTCCAATCACCTCAAATTAAAGAAATAGAAGGTTTTTCCAGAGATATTAAAAAGTTTCTTTCAGGCCAGTTAGAGAAAGATATAGTCCTGGATAAAATGGAAACAGTAGAGGAAAATCTTCTGGATATGGAAGAATTTGCAGTGAATTCCACTTTGAGAGGTGTTATCGTGGAAGCTCTGGAGGTGCTTGATAATATCCGTAATTTTGTTGATGAATCCCCTTTCTTTGATGATGAAGAGTTTGGTTCTGAAATCGACAGATGGCTAAAACTTGAACATGCTCTTAAAAAGGAGCAGACCCCTCATACTGTGCCTGAAAGAATAAATCATGACAGTAAAGACACTTATTCTGATATATTGAAAAAAGCTACTTCTTCTGAGGTTTCTTCAACAGATGAACTGTTAAAAAAAGTTGAAGCCCAGCTTCAGCCTGAGAGGAAATTTATTTTATCCAGACCGGAATTTGAAGCCCATCCCGGGATGAAAGACAGGCTGCCTGTGGAGAAACATGAAGCTATTTCTTCGGAAGATGAGAAAAATTCACCTTTATATATTTTTCTCCAGGTTCTCAAAAAATATATCTCCGGCTATGGCAATGTAAAAGATGTTACGACTGTTCTGGAAGATACAAACAGTGAAATTGTAGGGCTCATACAGGACCTGGAACAGGAACTCGGTTCTGAAGATTATTCCAATGACAGCCTCTCAGGTTTTACCAGTATGCTTGAAACTATTGAAGATATAGATAAAAGAGAATTTCTCATGTCTCCCGAAGAAAGGGAAAATAAAGAGAAATATTTGAAGATGCTGGAAGAAATACTGGATATTCTATCCTGTTTCGGAAAAACTATTAAAGAGAAATATCATATTGAAGACGTAAAATTACTTACAGAAGATCTTAAAGTATTAAATGTAACCCTCCTTTCTCTTCAACAATCTATTTTTCTTGTTCCTCAGGAAATAGATGAAGAGGAAGAACTTATAAAAAATATTGTAAAAGTGATAACAGAAGATGATATACTCACCACAAACTATCTTGATATAAAAGACGGAGCTTTAAATTTTCTCAGGGGAGAGATAGATGAAGATGAACTCATAGATATTCTTGATGACATGAAAGACATAATAGATGAAGCAAAAGAAGAATATGATGAAGAATATACCTATACAGACGGCTGGGCTCTTGAAAGCGCTACAGGTGATAAAATACTCAGGCAGGGTATAAAGGAATGGGAAGAAGCTCTGGATATTTTATATGACAGTTACGTGATAAAAGATGAACCTGCAATACACAGAGCTATAAACAAAGCCTATGAAGCAAATAAAAAGCTTATTATAAACCAGAAACTTGAGGAATTTATAAATGATCAGGTAATGGCCAGAAGCGGTTACAGTATGGATTATTTCTAAAGAATACTTTGACTTTTTGTTTTAAAAATGTTATAATATTTTCTGTCTGGAATGAATTTTTTGCTGAAAATATAATTTTTATATCTACTTTTTTGAAAGGCATAGTATGTTAAATAAAAGCAAAGGTTTCAGCCTGGTTGAAACAGTTATTTCAGTAGCCATTATGGGAATTGTAATTGTTACTGTTCTGGGTGTTTTCGTAGCAGGTAATAATGCCATAAAAAAAGGGAGGTATAGAACTGCAGGTGTAAATATTGCAGAAAAGAAAATAGCTGAAATTAGAAATCTTCTGATTACCTATCCTGATGTTAATACTGATATGAGAAGCAATATAAATTCCAGTACAATATCAGGTACGATTGATCATATCGAACCATCTTCCGGTCAGCTTATTGTATGGCATGATCCTGCTGCTTCTATGACAGCTTTTGGTATATATGGACTTGAGAATATATCTACTACAGGGGATTATGAATTTGCGATTAAACTGGAAGATTATGTTGACTCTTCAACTACTACCATATTTAATCTGAAACTGGTTACAGTTACAATTTACTGGATGGATCCCGTATCAGGAAGGCAGATGATCACAAAGATGAGCAGTTTAATAGCCAGAGAGTAATATTTTTACTTGTTGACCGGGTGACCTGTGGTGTAAAAAATCATTTTGTTGAAACATTAAAGGATAATTATGAGGAATTCAGGAGTAACCCTTTTGTTGAAACATTAAAGGATAATTATGAGGAATTCAGGAGTAACCCTTATAGA
>DAIOEN010000078.1:27926-30473 GCA_036746235.1 Vulcanimicrobiota bacterium
TTTTGTTGAAACATTAAAGGATAATTATGAGGAATTCAGGAGTAACCCTTATAGAATTATGTATTGTTATTGGTATATTTATGTTATTTCTCCTGGCTTTTTATGCCACTATGGATGTTGGTCTTAAAAGCTGGAAGATAGGAGAAGTTCGTTCAGATATTAAAACAACTGCAGAAACAGTAATGAAGAGGATTACTACTGAACTTGGAAATGCAAATTCTGTTGCTATTAATGTTTTTACTCCTCCTGATCCGAATGATCCGAATGCTTATATTTGTTTTGAAACCCCTGTATATGACGGAGACGTCATGTCTGAGCCAAATACAGGCGATCTGCTCTGGCAGGGTCATGTCATATATTATACTCTTCCAGATGGCGGCGATCATGATTTTAATACAAAAATGCTTTACAGAAGATATATACCGCATGAGACCGTGTATCCTTATAAATCTTCAGACAGAACAGTTGCCACTTTACTCGATAATATAAATGGTAATCTGGATTCCGGTCTGTCAGGAACGGAAATGAGTCAGGGACAGGTTATAAGGAAAGTATGTACCAGGATATCCCATGTCACGTTTGTTCAGAACGGTTCTATAATCAATATAGAACTTGGTTTTGTAGAAAATTTTCGCAAGAGCAGAGATGCCAGGGTTTCTTTTTCTTCAAGCGGTACAGGGAATATCGGAACAGACAGATATATCCTGAAAAATTCTGTAAAACCTCAAAATTAATAATTTCTTTATATAAATTTTCAGGAGTGATATGTTATGAAGATTGAAAAAGGTATGATGCTTGTTACGATACTTATGCTTACCTTCCTTCTGGTAATGCTTACTACTTCTATGATCTTTATTTCATCTCAAAGTCTTAATATTACAGGTCTGACAGAAAGAAAATCAAAAGCTCTTCAGTCAGCAGAAGCAGGTGTGGAATATGCACTCTATCAATTAAATAATGACCCTAACTCATTGCCGCCATTAAATATGGAACAAAATATTGGTAATGGACAGAAATTTATCTTTCTTCCTTCATCAGGTATATATAGTTCCAGAAATAACCTGAGGAATAAATATGCCAGTGGTTCAACCCCGCCTTTTTGCGCAGAATTAATATGTAAAGGTATTAGTACAGAAGGAGCAAATAATACTGAATCTATTTTAAGAGCTATATTTACAAGGGATGATAGAGTAGATTACAGTGTTTGCTCTGATGGTAAGGTTTTCATAGAGCCATGGTTATCACCATTAGTTCCTACTAAATGCAGAGGTAAAAAACTAGATGAAGGTGGACGTGTTCACTCGAATTCAACTATAAGAGTATATGGTGCAAATTTTGATATAGGTGATGGATTTCTTTCCTGCCCCAATCCAATAACTCAGGATAATTCTAACAGTAAGAAAAAAGAATATATTGTACCTGAAAAATTACCCGATATAAATGATGCAGATATAATAGAAATAATAAATAATGGTTATAATGATCCAAATTGTTTAAAAATAGATCCGAATAATCCCTTTTATCTTATAGGTTATTTTGAATATGACCCGAATACTTATGGCTGTATACCCCATTCAGCTTCTGCTTCTTATAATTATGATATGTATTTCCATTCCGATCCATGGGAATATGTGTCTTCTTACAAACTTGGAATAGCTTCTTTTTATGAAGTAAGTGTCAATAGTTTCCTTTTAAAATATAAGAATTATTACTATATACCGGGTGAACCTCCTTATTTTCAGGAACCTGGCAATAGGAATAGAAATTTCTTTAATCAGTATTCTTCTATTACTTTTCGAGAATATCCTTCCAGTGGTTCTGATACTGCTTTTAATAATGCTCTCAAAAATGAGATAGGTATGACTATGTCAAAAGATACCGATCCGAATAATCCTGCTTTCAAGGTTATTACACTTCAAATGGAAAAAGATATTTATATGCCTTCTACCTGTGCTTTTTTTGAAACAGTCAGAATGCTTGAGGGCATTAATCCCGTAATGCCTACTGCTATGAGAGATGCAAGGGTGGAATTGAATTTGAATAATCATGTAATTTATGTAAATGACGCTCTATGCCTTCAGGTGAGAGTCCGCGGAAAAGGTGCTATTGTATGTAACGGAACACTGGATTTTATAAATTCCAGTGATGTTGAAATGGTCGCTCTGGCTACGGAAAATGTTAGAATGTGCTGTCAGGAAACACCGGGAAAAATTGATAACGCCAATCCACCTCAGGCTGCATATAAAGGTGTTATATATGCCCTGAATAATGTATTGGTAGAACAGGCATGGTGGAATAACAATCATTATACTCTTCCTGATAAAATTTTGATAAAAGGTGCTATTGTGAGCAAAGATAAATATAATAATGACTGTACAGCGTCACCGCTGGCATGCAGGAATTATATTGAAGATAGTACGTCCGGTGTTTATATACATCCCTGTGATGTGAGAGGCGAGGTCGTGTTGATGAATGGTACTGACGGCATAGATATACTTGCTGATTTAAGAAAAAATAATTTTGCCGTTAAAAAGATGTTCTGTCAGA
>DAIOEN010000079.1:0-30376 GCA_036746235.1 Vulcanimicrobiota bacterium
AAGACATTTCAGTCTATACTCAGACAGTCCGGATTATGTAAAGAGGATTTTTATACAAAATGAAACATATTTCACTTTTTAGAATATAGCTCCATATTGTTTTAAGATTAGTTTTTCCTCTTCACTGGCCTCTAAATCTGAACTGAATTTTACTCCCTGAATAAATAGACCAAAAATATTTTGAATCGTTTTTAAACACTCTCCGGTTTTTACATCCCATTCTTTGATTTTATTATCTTTTCCTCCAGAGATAATTTTCTCCAGATTCCAGCTGTATCTGATAGAATTTACTTCATTAAACCTTATTTATATATTTATCTTCTGAGTTTTATCCTGGAAGGCCGTGGAAGTATGAGTCGATTTCTGAATTCATTCAGTTGCATATAATCTGTTTCTCCCTGATTTTCCAGAGTTACTCCTCTGTTGAAATTTAACATGGCCATCAGGTCTTTTAATCTGTCAACTTCCCAGAGGCTGTTTTTATTTTCCCCTGCTTTTTCAAGGACATATTTTTCAAAATCCTTTTTGAATTTATTAATATCTTTAGATTCATTAATATCCCATTCTCCGAAAAGACTTTCATAACGCTTTTTACGATCAGATAAAAATAGTTCCGGAGTAATTTTTACAGAACCAAGCCCCAGAGCCTTACCCATTCCCATTTTATGACAGCATCCCTGAGGCAGATCAAGGGCAAATAAAAGGGCTCCAAGTTCCACATCTGAAAGGTTTTCAAAACGAATTTTTCCTGCAAATTTTATTCCTTCCCTCACAGGGTTAATCCTGGTATATTGTTTAGGGGAATCCTGTATCTCTTTCTTTTTTCCTTCCCAAATTTTCCCGGATTTATGCCAGTAAAGTTTATATCCCCTGATTGATGCATCGCTATTGTAATGGTTTAATTTCTTTTTTTCATCAAAAGTCTGTACAAGATAATGCTGAAAAGTTGTAGGCTTTGGGGAAGATAAAATTTCTGGTGTTTTTTCACCTATTAAAATACTATTTTGTCCATCCTTCAGAAAAGCATCTTCAAAAAATACTCTCCCTGCAAAAGTTTCCTCGTTACCGAAAATGGCTTCTGTAATATCAATCTTATTAGGATCCTGTAACTCTTCAGGGATGTGTTCTCCTATGGTTTTTTCATAGGCAAGTCTGAACATACCTGTATGACCAAAGGATTTGACTTTTCCTTGATTATCTAAAATGTAGAAACAGGGAATACTATCACCTTCATCTTTTAATTTTTTCAATAGATCGGCATCTTCCTGCCGATTAACATCATCTTTATAATTTTTAATCAGTTCCTCAATTTTAAGAGGCTGAGTATTTGGATCTTCATCATTAATAACCCAGTGGAGATGTTTTTTATTGCCAAATTCTCCAGAAGCAATAATATAACCTTTTACCTGATGATTGTTACTTTTATTTTTGCTGACAGAAGTTAATTTTGCATATTTCAATGGATATGGAACTTCCTTACCTTGTCTATCTTTTCTATAATGCGTATGTTTTTTAGGTTCTACAGGTTCAAAATAAACTTCTTTATAGTTAAAATTAGGTACAATAAAATTAGATGTTCCATCAACTATTTTTGTATTTTTATTAAAATTAACTCTATATATCTGGGTTCCTTTTATTGTTTTTGAAGGATATATTTTATATTCATTATTATTGACTTTTTTCAATATACCGGCCTTTATTTTTGGATAGTAATTATCATTTTCATTGACCATAATTTTTTTATAATCTGAGCCCAGTGTTGATGTATCCGCAACAGCTCTAAAATATAGTCTTCTTTTATCATCACAAAATCCAAATTTACCGAAGCTTACAATCTCTACTAAATTTCTTATCATTCCCCGTAATGAACTTCCAGGAATTCTGGTTTTATTCCCTGGATTGAAAAAATCTGGATTTATAAATATTTCATTTTTTTTCTTTGCTTCGTCATCTTTCTTCATCTCATCTTCAGTGAGAGTATCTCGTATGTACAGAGATGTTTTTGTTTCAAGTTCAACCTCAATCCATCCTGTATGTCTTTCTTTATAATATTTATTAAAGTTCGGAATTTCGGAATAGTTCGTAATTACTTCCATTTCTTCTTCTATAAAACTCAATTTGTTCAATTTATTATTTAGTTCTTCCAAAGAAAATCCTCTATTTATGAGAGAATGTAACTTTTTTAGTTTATCACCGGAAATTTTATTTTCAAGATTTTTTATAACTTCATCTGTTATTTCGAACCATGTCGGAAGTTTCTCTGCCTCTACGAAATGTTTATTCAAAGGGATAAAATTATAAGGTGCTCTGGCCTGTCTATCCTGGTGAGAAATATTATCTAAATGATCTATTTTCATATCTGTATTTACCTCTATAACTGAAGATTTATTTCTCTTCTCAGTATTGTTTTCTATTTTTGATGAAGATGTATTATTGGGAGTTCCATAAATGATTTTATCTTTTGTTCGTACCAGATCAATTCTTCCCTGAGTTCTTTCCACCTCAACTATTGTACCGTCAGCAGGCATATCATCCGGTTTAATTCTGGGACAGGTCATTGTTTTACCACTTTCCATAAAATATATATCTGCCGCCCATCCTTTTTTTGTTTTCTTTATTATTAATTTCCCTTTTTCCATTAGTAAAACCTCCACTAATCTAAATCATCTCTGTCATCTGTAAAACTTACAAATCTTGTATCTATATATGTGGCCTGATGAACTTTATTGTAATCTATATAATTACGGGTTTTAATGAAAATTCGTTTTCTTTTATCTCTTTTAATATCAATATTCAAATCATTGAAAGGAAGAACAAGAATAGTTCCTCTTTCTTCAGAAATTTTTGTAAAACCATCTAATGTTTTATTATCTGTTCTTGTTCCAAATAATACCTGATGGGCTTCCACTGCCTCAGTATTTTCTCCATCACTATCTATCCTCAATCTTCCTTTAAGCCCATCACTGCCTCGCCAGATAAGTAATTCCTCTGTCTTATTAAATACTCTTATCCTCTGAAGGTATTTTTGTTCAAAAGCTTCACCATTATAAAATATGAATTTTCCATTTTCATATCTGCCTGCTAAAACTACATAATCCATATAGGCAACCACAAAGGATCTTATTTTTATATGTTCCGATATGATTCTTTCGACATCATTTATTTCAGGAATTGCCCTGACTTTTGAATTTATTTTTATCAGTTCCAATCCGTTATTTTTCATCATTTTTCACCTTCTTCTTTAATAACTTACAAGGGCTTTAACCAGTTCTTCAAGTCTTTCTTTTGCTTCTTTTGATATTTTATTATGATCACTTTCTATATGAACATCATGAGTATTCCAGGAAATATCGGCATAAGAACCATTAAAAACTCCTCTGCCTATATTTTTTTCTCCTCCCACTGCAAGGTCGCCTGTCCAGAGGTCTTTTAATACAAGAAGTATCAGCCCTGCTTCATAGGGTTCATATTTATTTATCGTAATCTTTACATTCCTTACCTTATCTTTAAAGTCCGTATATACAGGCATTGTGTCAAAAAGGGCAGATTCTATTGTTCCTCCTGTAAAACGGTCTATCTTTATCCTGTTATTAACTTCAGAGATAAATTTAGGTAAAATAACTTCTTCAACTCTTATTTTACCTTTTCTGGCTTTAGTAGATCTTTTTTCATCATCTACATTCCCGAAGAGTTTTTCTATTATATCAACCGGTTTACCAAGAGTATTTATAATCCTTTCTGCTCTTGCCCTGATTGCCCCTTTAAGAGAACTTCCTGTAAGGACATTCTCTCCATTGGATTTAATATGAACTGCATCGGGTTTTTCTGGATCGTCCGAATAGGAACGTATTATAAGAGAACTTTTTAAATCGAAGGTGGCATCTATCGAGAAATGTTCGCTTTTAATAGTAAAAGGTGTTTCTGAGATTACACTTTTCTTTGAAAAATCACTTTTTAGCCATCTCAGGACATCTTCTTTTTTAGAAAAATCAAAATCATATAATTCTTTTTTATTAAGTCTCATTTTACCAAGTCCATTATTGGTTTTTGCCCCTATTCGAATATTTTCTCTCTCCAGTTCCTGGCAGATTGTAGTAATCATTCTATGAATGAATTTTTTATCTGAATAAGAGACTTCTATATTTAGATTGAATTTTGCCCCTCTTTCAATAATCTGATAATCATATTTGCCTGTATCTTTAACTATCCCTTTTGTATTATCAATCCTTATACCATCCCTGATTTTAATGGTAAATTTATTTATACAACTCAGATCAGAGCAGAGAATGGAACTCTGATGTACTCTGGTAAAACCCCAGAAGGTTTCCTTTTGATTTTCAGTAATATCATCTGACTTTATATAATGTCTTAAAACACCGATGAAAGATGTGGCCGGTATAAATGGTTTTTCATCTTTATCCAGAATTACATCTATATCACTGAAATCATCATTACTGCTTCCTATAAGTGCTGGAGAAAGGAGTTCTATTTCCCCTTTCAGAATAATTTTTCCGTCTGACATATTATCTGTCTCCTTTCTCTTTTTTTCTCATAGTTGAAAAGAATGTTTTTAAATATAGCCGGTAAAGTTTATCACAGAATTTAGGATCACCTGCCGGTGAGAAATTTATTTCTTTCGATAAGTCCCTTATATGTTCTTTTCCATTTAATATTTTATTTATATCAATCTGATAAGTTTCTAGAAATTTAAATAAAGTCTCTTTATTTGTTCTGCATCCATCCAGTTTATCTCTGGCAGTCTTTCTTAATTTACTCAGTTTATTGTGAAATTCTGCCTGATTACACTCACCAACCATCATTTCCAGTTTCCCTAAGAGGGATTTTGTCGGTAATTTCTTGAAATCTCCTGCCTTTGTCATTGCACTCAATTTAATTTCTCTTCTGATATATTCTTTTACAGATTCTTCTATAATCTGTTTTGTAAGAGATGGTATATTGAAATCTGGCTTTGCAGTTTTTTTCTTTTTTTCTTCCTCCTTCTTCAATTCTTCTTCCTTCTGCCATCCGAATACAATTCTTCCAAAGCCTTCATGCCTTCTTTCTCCTGCACCTTCGGACTGAAGTTTCAGGATTCTTTCTTTATCTCCCTGTGGGATTTCAACAAGAAAGGTTGAACCTGCCTGAAAGGAAACCTCTGAAGGTTTTCTCAGATGCCATACTGATACAAAGTTTTCTATTTCCCCTGTTCTTATAAATGATTTCTTAATCTTTAATCCAAGATATTTCTCCAGAATGTTTAAATCTGTCGTTGAAAAACCGTTATCATTATAGATTATGAGATCTGAAAGTAATGTTATAGAAGCTTCTTCTTCTATATCCAGACCTTCTATTTCAGAAGTAAACTTTTTTATATCTCTATCTATTTCTACTTTAATCCTTCCGTATTGAGCGTTTTTCGAACGTCCCAGATAGGCAATTTTTTCTTTTTCAAAGGTATTTATAAACTCCTTTAAGTCTGTTTCACTGCCTGTTATATTGCCTTCAAATATCTGTCCTTCATCAAGGGATTCATAATTGAAAATCAAACCTTCTTTACTTATTCCTGTCTCTCTGACTCTTGCATGATGAAAATTGAGAGATTTTTTTATCTTACAGGTTTCCACCGTTTCATCTTCTATATATCCAAATCCCTGAAGGACTTTAGTTTGAATATCTTCATGGTCATCTTCTTCTATAAATAGTAAATCAAAGATCTTCTGTTCGTCATTTTTTTCATGCTGAACAGACAGTGGAACAGGAAAATAATTCTTTTTCTTCCCATATTTATCAACATTACTTATATAACCACCGGTAAACTTCAAATCTCCTTTTAAAAACCACCTGTAGAAATTGTCATCTTCATGGGCTTTATTTTTAAGATTTTTCTTCTTTATATAATCGGAAGCAAAAATACCAAGGACTGAATTTCCATTTATGAATTCACCTGTATTTACCGTATTTATATCTCCCACATTTGTAGTTATAAGAACAGGTGAGAGGGTTGTTATTCTGTAAGTTATTTTGTGCATATCGTTTCCAGCCTTTCCAGAACAGATATTTTAGATGAACCTTCATAGAGATTACATTCTATTTCTCCAAAGCCACGGTTTCTTTTTGTGCCAATATGTCTCATATTTAAACAGGCGAGTGAAAGAGTATCTATGATAGAAGTGTCTTCAACCTGAATTTCTCCTGTAAATTTATGACCTTTTTTTATAACCCTTATTGTCCTTAATGAGTGATCCTTTGCCACACCTGTGTCTTCATTAATAGCTGTCTGCTGCCTGATCTCTGTGAAGAAATTTATTATAGACTCTTCGGAGAGTAAGTTACTCTTTTTATAATATTGTAACCATGCCTTATTGGCCTGATAGTCTTCGATCGTTAAATTAGAAAAATATACAGGGCATGATTTTTCCTGTCCTTCTTTACCGAAGGTATTATCTATATCCAGAGGAAAATTTATTCCTGAACTATTAAACATTTCAGAAACTTCTGTTGCCGAGTCCCTGAGACATCCTTTTATTCTTTTAGCGGGAATATAAGGGAGTCCGATTTCATCAAATACTATATCAGTATCGATAATCGCTCCGAATCCTTCTCCTGAACCTGTAAGAGTACTTGATTTAAGTGTTATTTCAATCGTGAGAGTTTTCATTTAAGCCTTCCTTTCTTTTAATAAAAAAGATGGATAGAATTCCATAATTTCAATCATATCAAAATAAGGAGTTTTCATAATTTCTTTATTTTTTTCACCTTTACTGCTAATATAAAGACTGAATTTATCATTTCGTCCTGAAAAGTCCGGAAGATTTCGTTCTCTATATTTTTGTTCAATAACAAATTTCCTGGCAGATTCTTCTCCTTCTGTTAAGACTTCTCTGAGTTCTTTTATCTTTAATCTGGGAAATTTTTTCAGTTTTGCCGTATTATTTATGAGACTATCAAAATCATATTCTTCTTTTGTATGTAATCTATATGGTCTGAATAATAAATCTCCTCTGTCTGATTTATAATGGCTGTCTCTTATTTCCTTAAGTGTTCCTGAAAAACCACCGTAAGCCATATGAAAATCAAGCCATGAACCGTCATCTTTCTCATTATGTCTCTTTTTCTTTGCATTTGAACATAACTGCTCTGCCAGTTCATAACCTCTGTAAAATGGGAATTTTGTCTTTGTAATTGCAATACCGGCGCAGGAACTCAGTGGTTTATTGTCACTTGCTTCTTCTTTTTCAAAAGCTTCCATAAATAATTTTGCAAAATAAATTCCGAGTTTCCCGTCAGATACAAATGTTATATCATCTCCACCAAGGATGATTGGACGTATTGGAAGAATTGTTTTATTATCTCTTTTTGATATAGCAACTTCTGAGTCAATATTATGAAAATCACTTATAATTTCTCCCAGAAGTTCTCTGAAGGCGTTTTTCGTGGCTTTATTAACAGATAAAGACAGACGTCTTATTTCCTCCAGACTGTTACATGCCTGAAACCTTTTACCCATTCCGTTCCCATCAATATGAACTATGGCAATATGGCTGTCCTGTTCTTTTATCTGTCCCAGTTCTTCCAGATCATCTGTAAAGGTAAAATCTTCTCCCAGTAAATCCTTAAATTCGTTTAAAAGTTCTTTTTTAGCCATTACAGAGCCTTCGATTTTTGCATTTGTCACAGATGAAATATATTTTTCTTCACCATGATTCCATACTTCCATAGAATATCCGCTGCGGGAACATTCTGCAGTTATTCCATGTCTCGGTAAAACGGTCTGAGGAATATATTTTGCTTTGTTGTTTCTTAAAAGTTTAAATAATTCTTGTAGAGAATCTTTAAATTTTTCCAGAACAAATTCTTTATAAGCTACTGCTGTCTTTATACCAGGAGTCTCAAGTAATAAGAGCTTTGTCCATTCCTTAATGAACTCTTTTGCTTTATTTTCTTCTTTGAAGAATAAAAGAGCATTACCTCCTCCTATGTACCCAACTTCAAATGGCTGATTTTGAATATCTTTCCAGTCGTTTATATCAAATTTTAGATCTGGAAAAATTCCTGATACTGCCTTACTGAGTAACGAACTGTATATTTCCTGCACCAGATATGAAGCTCCAAGGTTTTCTTTGAGTTTATTACTTCCAAAAACATATTTTTGAATCGATACACTATCAATTAATACTGCACAAACCTTCATTTCTAACCTCCACAATTTAATCACTGATAAAGTCCTGAATTTTATCAAGTAATAATTTTTCTTCTAAATCTTCCATACCAAGAACTATAATGTTCCTGCCGCTCCCTGTATCTAACTGAAGCTCTTTTTCCAGAATATCTCTATCCTGTTTCTTAGCACAGCATATGAGAATGGCTTTGGCTTCATCTCCGCCGATTTGCCTGGTTCTCAGAATAATTTCAAATCCTTTACTTTTACAGAGTTTTTTATTATTTGATGTAGTACAGGAAATTCCAATAAGCTGATATCCTTTTATTAAAACTATATCCAGTTCAAATTCTGTTGGCCATCCATCCTTACTGATAACCCGGTTCTTTTGTATTTCAATATGTTTATCTTTTATGCCATTTTTTAATATTCTGTATAAGTAATCTTCAAGCCAGATTCCATCAAGAAATTTTATGGTATCTTCACAATTACTGATACCCTGTTCTGTAAATTTTCCCTCCGAATTAAATAACTGGCAGTCTTCCGGTAAAGCTTTAAGAATTGATAGAAAAGTATTGTTAGGTCTAAATTCTTTTAATCTATCAATAGCTAAATCCTTTTTCTTTTTTGCCAGTTTCTCCGGTCGGGTTTTATGTGAAAAGAGGTTTCTGTTATAGCCATTCTTGTTCACATCAAAATATTCTGTTAATTGCCCTCTGGAAATTAATTTTTTGAATTCTTCTATTGCATCAGAAAAATTTATTTCTGACATCTGGCTTTTTTTATTAAATCCATGAAGATCTATGATGTCCTGAAAAGATATAGAGATTTTATCCCTTAAATCTTCTGTAATTATATCTTCATCATCATCTATGATTCTAAAACTCCTTGCATCAAGATATGAAAAAGATTTTCTCTTTATTTTATTTATTTTTTCAATTATTCTGTAAATATGTGTCCCCATCACCTTTGTTCCTCCTGTATAATTCAGATGAAGTGAACAATCAGGTGATAAATTATCTATACATTGTTCTGTAAGATTTTTTTCTATAGATTTAGCTCTGCTTACATTGGATAGAGAAACGAATTCAAAAGATATATTCTGGCTATCAGGTTGTTTTTGTATAAGTTTCTTTAAATTTTCAGCCTCTCTATATGTACCTTTTTGATTTATATCATTTCTTTTTTCTGAATGTATAAACCATATTCTTTTTAGACTTGAATTGTATTTTAAAAAGTATTTTGCCACAACCAGATCCGGCAGGGGATTTGTTCCAATAAGTAAAAGCAGATCTGAAAAATGGGAACTCATAAAATTTCTCCTTTCAATCTCTTATACTCCCTGAACCTCACATGCCTGAAAACATGCCTGTTCACAATCTTCCCATCCTCTTCAGTCTGTTCATAAACCCTCTTTGTAGTCGAATAAACCGGCACAATCCCTTCCCTCAAACACCAGTCTACCAGGGCAAAGGTCATACCGAACTCTCCCTGAATAAGTGCAAAATCGCCTTTCTCTGCATGACTTTTGATCCATTCAATAAAAAATGCGGCTTTTTTATCTATTTCACCTTCCGGGGATATCTGTGACCAGAGGGACTGAAGATCATTCGGGAGAGATACGAATTCCTTTACAGAAAGATTTTTTTCTCCTTCTTCTTTCTGCTCAGGAGTAAGGCTGTGGGAAAATATTAAGAGCATCCTTTTCATCTTTTATAACTTCCCTGTTCTATTAGTTTTATATATTTTTTATATATTATTCTTCACTTTTTAACTTGAAACCTGCAAAATAATAAAATTTGTTTAAATTATATACTATTTGTGTGACATATGGCGTCACACTTAAATTTAACTGTTTAAATTATTTTTTGAGGTAATGAGTAGAAAATTTTTCCTGACTGTGACATCCCCTGACACAACATAATGTTAATCTTGTTTTAAGAACGATTTATTACTCTGAAGGAGGTTATTTATTATGAAAAAAGGATTTTTTCTCCATTTTATCTTACTATCTTCAATCTTTCTGTATTTATTCACATTGACAAATTTTCAATCAGATGCTTCGGGCTGGAACCACAGATATTTTATTCGCTTCGACGGCCTTTACCGGGACTGGCCGCCGCAGAAATTTATCACTCTCGGTATGAGGGCTGAGAATGCTATAGGGATGATGGGCCGGCATGGAGGAGAAACCGGCAGTGTCGTAAGTTACCTGGTAGTTCCCGGCATAAATAATTCTACTTTTGAACCGAATGATTTTTTATTTTCAAAAAAACAGGGCTGTGTGGATATGATTGTTGTGATGAACCCTTTGATAACTACCCTGAAGGGTGTTGGCTCCGGATCTACATGCGGTCAGGTATGGGATGCTCACGGATATGATTGCACTATTGCCACACATCCGGCTCTGGGCACAGGTTTTTATTATGCCCATGGAAATTACAGAATATTTTTTGCCGTTAATTATTACAGCTCTCCTTCAAAAGAATTAATTATAAAATCTGTGGCAGTTTATTAAACAGGACTTAACGAGCGTATCGAAGCAATCCTGTTATTACAGGGATTGCTTCGGAACTATCGCTCTATATCTGTTGCCTCACCATTTTTTTCATAATATCATTTCCTTTACATTATAATCATCTCTTCCACTGAGACATAAGCTTTGCAAGTTCTTCATTGCTGGCCTGGTTGACCGGTTTATCCTTTCCCTTATCCATGACTGCTTCTTTCCCTCTTTTTACTTCCACTTTCCCGGCAGGTTTCTTATCAATAACCATTCTCTCTACAGGCTTTTTCTCTGCAGTCTTCCTGCTTAAATCGGTAATCTTTATCCATCCGACAGGTGAAACCCCTTCTCCCGGTCTTTCCATAATGAGCTTTCTTGATTTTGGATATTCGGTAAAATTTAATCTGTGTCTTGCAAGATTGAGGGCATCTCTGAGAAATTTAAAATCTTCCTCTCCGAGAATATCCTTTATGAGTAATCCCACTGTCATCTTATGCCAACCTGAACCCTGTCCTATAGAGAGATAGGCAGTATTATCTTTTGCATCTCCCACTTCCTCGATGAAATCCTTATAGAATTCCCTGACTTTAACAGGATATCCACTTTTAAGGTTTTCAAAAAACCACATCTCATGATCCAGAATATCCATAGTAAAACAATTTATCATTTGAAAAAGTTTTTTTATATCCATTGAGGATGAATGTTCCCAGGATATGGTATATTTGAATTTATCATGGAATACATCTTTATTTACATTTATATGTCCTTCCAGTAAAGTTCCTTTATTGATTGTTTCATAAACTGTTTTATAACCTTTATAATTATACATACTGTATGTGTCTACAAGGTTAAGTGACATGCAGTCTTCGGAAGGGAAAAAATCCTGAACAGTAAGAAATTTAAATAAATCTTTCTGTGCATCATTCGCTCTGTCACAGTTACCTGTAAATGGAGCAGAGAGAAAAGATGCATATTTAAATTTCCGTTCAAGCCTCTTTTTATCATCAAAAGAACCGCCTCTGGCGTCATAAAGCCATTCCTCTATCTGCTTCTTTACATGATTTTTATCTTTCCTCAATAGATTATAAAGAAAAGCAGTCCTTATGGCTCCTTTGACAGAACTTCCCGGTATATATGGCGTTCCTGTCAGATCGTCTTTAATATGGCTTTTTACCGCCATTTCCGGCTTTTTTGCCTTAATAGAATCTTCCAGTATCTTCTTTATTAATACAGAAGATTTTACCGAATATTTCCAGCAGTCTCTATCTGTTCTATCATTATTTAAAAAATTTGACAGAGAAAATTCTCCCGGATTGCTATTTACCTTTCTATAAAACTCTTCAACCCTTCCGGATTTCTTTCGGAAATATTTTTGCACGTCAAAAACTGCAAATCTGTCGTCTGTAAGGACATAATCAAAAGGAGTAATTTCCTCTCCTTTACCGATAAAAACCGGCGTGACAGTTTCTATTCTGAGCTGTGTCATGACAGCGCCCCCTTTACCATATAGCCATAGCCATATTGCCAGACTTTATAATTCAGATCCTTTACTATAACATTTTCTCCGTAGAAACCTTCTTTAACAGGAAGAATAGAACCTTCTTTTAACATAAGTACAGTCTTTTTCCATATATCTGTAGAAGGGGAATAGGCACTTTCTATCCGGCCTTTTCTTTTTACCGGTTCATAGGAACATTTTTCTTTTTCCGATTTCATAAGTGTTTTATCTTCTTTATTCAGATATAATAGAGAAAGGTTTATGGCTCTATCAGGATTTTCTGGTTCTTTTATAATCTCTTTATCTATAAATTCTGCAGTAAAATGTCCTTTCCCCGTTGAAGAATCTCCTCCTATGCCTCTTTCACAGAGCCAGTTAATAGCTCCTGTTAATTTTCTTTCAAGGCTTTCCTTGAAGATGTTAATAAAGAAATAAATACCTCCGTCCTGTACGAATCCTTCCTGTGAATAGAAGATATGTTCCGAATTATCTGACAGTCTGTTTATCGTATTATGAGGAATATCTTCGAATTTTAATTTTTTTAAATAATCCTCTTCTTTTATATTTCCGTATATTTTCTCATATGGTTCGCCATTTATGAGTCTGTTAAAAAGATCAGACGACAAATATTGAATCTTCTTTAAAGCTTTTGCTTTTTTTATTTCTTCCGGAGAATTTCCCGGGTCTATACTGCCTGTAAGAGGTTTCGGAAGGAAATAAGTATCTCTTTTCCACGGAAAAGCAGAAGAAATAAGAAATGGAGGTTTTTCGTCCCTGAAACTCTGGAGAACTTCTACTAACAGATTCTCGCTGTAAAGTATGGAAAGGCCCCAGCATATGCCTCCGAATATGGTATCGGAGCGGGGAAGAGTCGAACCTTTAAATAGAGACAAAGGTTTTAATTTTACAATCATGTTCCTTCATCTCCTTAATTTATATTCAGTTTTGCTTTTATGGTTTTTACAATATCTTCCGCTTTTATTGACTGAAGATCGTCAGGTTCAGTTTTTTCGCCCGGTACAGGAGGTTTCTCATAGTCTGCCACCTGTTTTATTTCTATCTCTTTATGGAGTTTAAATTTTATGCTTCCTGCTCCCCGTGAACCTCCGCCGCCGAGGGCGGATTCTTCCATTAATTTCAGCACTGTAATAAGAGCTTTTAAATTTTCTACATCTACAGAGCCTTTATCATCTATATCATATACAGAATAGATCATTTCAAAATTGAATTCTGCTCCCTTTGGTATTCTCTCCAGAGAACGGGGGCCTGAAAGAGGTTTTGATGTTATTCTGTTAATATTTACCTCTGTTTTTATTTCAGCAGCAACACCTTTCTGTTCTTTTAATATATCAAATTTCTTTATTGTTTTTTCATTGGGAAAGGAGTCTCTGACTAAAATTCTTGTAGGGCCTGTTTTTCTTTTATCAGAATTATCTGCACCTGTGCCGAATATTCTGCATACAGGACAGTTTTTATCATGACATTCGTGAATACCACCGGGTTTACCAGTATCTATTTTATCTTTTGCCCATTCCATTATGGTTCTGAGTTTCCCCTTAAGACTTGAGCCGGGAATATAGGGATAACCTGTCAGAGGATCTTTTATTACAGGATTATCCATACCTCCTATCTGATATGCCTCGTCTGTTGCGCCTATGTGAAGTCCTGTCATACATTCTATAATGCCTGATATAATAACATTTCCGATAAATTTATAACTCATAAAGTAAACCTCCTAACTTTTTTTATTCGGACAGTAATAGTAAAAGTATGCATAAAGGGATTCGAAAAATTTCATAAAATTCGAATATTCTTTTTCATTCTGGCTGGCTATTATTTTATTGATACATTTATCCAGTAATTCTTTAAATTCTTTTTTCAGTGTTTCAGAACCATGTCCCGATTCAGCTCTTCCTACCGAATAGGCTATCTGAGACTGGAGAATCCTCAACTGAATCTTTAAATCTGCAATAGATTTACCTGATAATATTCTGAATTGATTGAAGAATTTTCTGAAAGGTGTATTGGCTATACCAAGATCTGCAAAGAATTTTCCCAGTTTTTCCGAAGATTTCAAAATTTCATCATCCAGAAAGTTTTTCTCGTCTATTGTTTTTATAAAATTATTCAAAACATCTCTATTTACCGGTTCTTTATTCCTGTCCTGGTAATAAGGTTTGCCTCTCTGTTGAACTTGCTGTGCCATTATCATTCCTCCTCATTTTCTCGTTTTTAACATACTTATCCCTGCCCATACAGGAGCAAAGGCCCACAGAGAACCGAACATATCCTTTAATTCCTGCTGAACAGCTTCATTTTTTATATTTCTCTTCAATGAATAGAGGAATTTACCCATAAGAGGTATGGATAAGCTCCTGTCTTTTTTATAAAGGTGTAAAGTGTTATATATAAATGTTCTGCTTATCTTATTATCTTCCAGATAAGTGAGAAGTTTTTCCGCAAAACTGTAAACTTCATTCATTCTATACCATGAAACATTACAGGTAAAAATATTCAGACTGTTTTTACCTGTCTCTTTTTTTGCATCCTCAAGAGCATCTGCGGCATGTTCTGCAGCTCTTTTTATCGGATATTTCCCTTTACAGAGGTAAATTCCGCCCGATGCATGAAGTTCATCGTTCTTTCCCGTATAATAATAAAACTCATCATTGATTCTCTTTGCCACGTCTAAAATCTCATTCCATGCCCCTGTAATAAAGAGATCGTCTCCACCTGAATAGGTTACATAGAGATTTTCAAAATCTTCACAGATTTTATTCAAGTAGCCGGAAAAGAACATATCCAGTGAAAAACTCATGGAAGCTATTCTGGATATGGATTTTCTGGATTGAGATACATCATCCGGCCTGTCCTCACCGAGACCGAGAGTAAAGAGCATACCGAGATTATCTACATCCATTCTGAGAATTCCCAGGAAATTTGCTCCTTCCGACGAATCTGCCATTTCATCAAAAGTTTTAATGTTACCATATTCCGTTCCGGGAACATGATTTCCTGAAAAGATAAAACCTGCCCTGTTAAAATCTTCCGGCTTTTCCAGAAATTCCGTATTATTTATAGAATATCGTGTTATGACTTTACCTTCAGGTTTAAAATCCCAGTAACTGTAGAAATCTTCAAATTTTATAATAGAATTAACCGGTTCAGTGGAATTAATCTTATAAATATATTTATATTTTGGAAGTTTTTCCCCCAGTTCTTTATGATCTTCGCAGAGAGAACATATATCTGAATTTTCCTCGTAATCTTTACCGCATATCGGGCATACCTGTTTTTTTAACGGAAAAATTAAATCTTCCTCTGTAATCTGCCTGAAAAATTTCTCTTTCTTTTTCCTGTCCAGAATTTTTCCCATTTCCTTCAGGACAGAGGAAAAATTCTTAAGCCCTTCTGAAGAAAATTCCACACTTCCCAGTATAAAGCCGAGATCTCCCTGATAATTATTAAACAGAAAAGAATTTATTTTATCTTCTATTTCTTTTATGGCCCTTTTATTCTCTTCCGTAGAAGGTGCCAGTATGGCAAAATGCCCTCCTCCGCTCCACAGTTTATTTACCACAGTAAGATTTAATGCATTAAGGCAGTAATCTCCAAAAGTTTCATTCATAAGTGACAGATAAAAAGATCTTCCTCTCAGTCTTTTTGCCGTATCTTTCATACCGTCCTGCGGGGAATTTATCTGATAGATAAAATCCTGAATACCGGAAATATCACCTTCTAAAAGAATAAATTCTTCTTTTCCTCCCGTATCATAAAGACATGTGGCGATGGCTGCAGTTGTTTTCAGATGATGGAAGAGAGGTATATCGGGGATACTTACATAGACTGCTCCCGGAATACACCAGGTATATTTCTCCATTATATAATATAAAGTAAAGAAATAATCGCTGAAATTATCCTTTTTTATAATTTTCTCTATATCTTCCGTAAATTTATTCCAGAGATTATTATAGCTGCTGCTATCTATAGTATTCTTATGAGTCTCTACAGGAAAGATTTTATCTTTTTCCGGAGAGAGTTTTTGAAGTTTATGAGAATATTTACTGTCTTTATCTCTGTCTTTAAGAGATATTTTTTCAAGTAAACAGTAGAGAGGTGTTGTGTAAGGATCTCCTTTTTCTTCCGATTTTGTTCTGTCCATACCTGCAGACAGGCAGTCTGCACGGTGTACATATTTTTCCAGAACCTTCGTCGGCTTATGGTGTCTTAAAATACAGTTAATTAAATTATCATCTTTGAAGACCGGAGGAATATATTCTTCTACAAAGGAAGCTCCCCATTTCCCGTGAGCACCTCCGTATCCGTAAATATCTTCTTCAACATCATTATATTTTAAAGGATTCTGTCTGGTTCTCTGATAAAATTTTCCGATATCATGGAGAAAAGCTCCAAGAATTAAGGAATCTCTCTCATTCAATAAAACCTTCTCCTTTCTTTAATAACAGGCATGACCGGAGCGGTCACAACCGGATATGAACATAACAGACAGTGAAGAATAAAACTTCATCATTTTCATATAAATCTCTTATACTCCCGAAACCTCACATGTTTAAACACATGCCTGTTCACAATAAGGCCATCCTCTTCTGTCTGTTCATATTCCCGTCTGGTAGTGGAATAAACAGGTGTAATTCCATATCTGAGACACAGGTCTGCAACAGCAAATGTCATGCCGAATTCACCCTGAATAAGAGCGATATCACCTTTAGTTCCATGATTTTTTATCCATTCAATAAATAACTGAAGCGTATCATTTATTTCACCTTCAGGAGGAACCTGTGACCGGAGGGATTGGAGAGCATCCGGAAGAGTCAGAAATTCTTTTGCGGAAAGGTTATTTTCCGCTTCATATTTCTGTTCGCAAGTAAGACTGTGGGAAAATAATAAGAGCATCTTTTTCATCTTTATACCTTCCCTGTTCTGTTAATTTTCTATGATTTTTATATGTATTTCTTCGTCTTCTGGTTAAAAACCTGCAAGATGATAAAATTTATTAAAAGTATATACTATGGCTGTGACATAAGATGTCATATCTGAAAATATTTTTGTTATCGAAGAAATTCTTATTGTTTTTTATAAAATCTGTTGTATACTAAATTTATGGAGGTGTAATCCATAAATTTATATTAATTTATGGAGTAAGTTATGATTAAACGTTTTTATGAGTTAAATAATTTCATAAAACAGCAGAAGGTTCTAATTATTTACGGCCCCAGAAGAGCAGGGAAGACTACTTTACTGAAACATTTTCTAAATAGTACAGAATTGAAATACAGGCTGGATTCAGGTGATAATATAAAGATTCAGCAGGTTTTAAGTTCTCAGGATTTTTCTTCTATACTTGACTATGCCTCAGGATATGATCTGATAGCAATAGATGAAGCTCAGGAGATTCTGAATATTGGTATGGGGTTAAAAATACTTATCGATCAGATGGAGGAACTGGTTGTTATCGCGACAGGATCATCTTCTTTTGAGCTTTCTCAGAAACTCGGAGAACCCCTCACTGGAAGAAAAAAGACATTAATTCTTTATCCTCTGGCGCAGATGGAGTTATATCCTTTATATAATAAATATGAATTAAAAGAAAAACTTGAGGAATTTTTGATTTTTGGTTCTTATCCTGAAGTTATTACTGCAAAAGATAGAAAGGAAAAAATAGATATTTTACAGGAACTTTCAGAATCCTATCTGTTAAAAGATGTTCTGACTCTTGATAGAATTAGATCTTCCCGGCAGTTAATAGAGCTTTTAAAATTGATTTCTTTTCAGGTTGGAAGTGAAGTTTCTCTAAATGAACTGGCATCTCAGGTTAAGATAGATGTGAAAACTGTGGGAAGATATCTGGATATACTGGAAAAAGCCTTTGTTATTAAAAAGTTAGGAGGTTTCAGCAGAAATCTCCATAAAGAAGTAGTGAGTAAGGGGAAATATTATTTCCTTGATAATGGTATCAGAAATGCAGTTATATCTCAATATAATAGAATAGAAGACAGAAATGATACAGGGCAATTATTTGAAAATTTTATTATTATGGAAAGAATAAAGGCCAATCACTATAAAAATATACCTGTTATGTATTATTTCTGGCGCACCTATGACGGACAGGAAATAGATCTTGTAGAAGAAAGAGATGGGAAATTATTTGCCTTTGAGTTTAAATGGTCTGAAAAAAAGAAAAAGAAAATTCCGCCGGACTGGGAACGGGCTTACCCTCAGACAGAATATGAAATAATTAACAGAGATAATTATCCTGAGTTTATTCTGTAAATTCATGACTTGCTTTAATTTTTTTGTTATACTTGATTTAAGGAGGCCTCAATGATGATAAATCTGTCACATGAAAAAGAACAAATATCTGCTATGGGGTTCTGTTATCCTTATAATGAATTTTTTAAAAACAGGCGGGAGATCCTGGCTGTTTATCTCTTCGGTTCCTGTGCCGGTGGAAGAAATACCCCTTTAAGTGACATAGATTTAGCCTTTTTATTTTTCAGAGACCATAAAGACAGAATTGATTACAATTATCTTGCAGAACTTCAGGTAGAGCTTATTCGTCTTTCAGGATGTGAAGATATTGACACAGTCATTTTAAATGACAGAGAACCGGTGTTTTTATATAATGTCCTTACAGAAGGTAAACTTCTATATTATGTAGATAATGAAGAATTTACAGAATTTCTTTATAACAGTTACAGACTTTACCAGGATTTTATGCCTTCTTATCGTTTCTGGGAGGAGATTTATTATGGAACATAAGGAAAAAATTCAGAACAAGCTGGATTTTATCAGGAGTAATCTGGATAAATTAAATATAATGAAGAAATACAGTAAAGAAGAGTTTTTCTCATATTTTGAGCATATTTATGCTGCAGAACATCTTATACAGACTACAATACAGGCTCTTACTGATACAGCTAATTTTATTGTTGCTTCCGGAAAATTCAGATCTCCTAAAAACTCTGTGGATATAATAGAAATTTTATATGAAAATAAACTGTTAGATATGAGTCAGAGAGATTTATTTCAGAAGATTATAAGGTTCAGAAATATTGTAGTTCATCTTTATAACGGAGTTAATGAAAATATGGTTTTCGAGTTGTTACAGAATAATCTTAAAGACCTGGAGGATTTATATCAGATTTTAATAGTTATAATAACAGGAAAATAATATTTTAAACGTTATATCATTGTAAGAAAATAAGGGGAAAGGATTTGAAGTTATCATTATGAAAGAAAAGCTTCTGGAAATAAAAACATTTCTGGATAAAGGTGAAGAAGAAAAAGCCCGTGATTTGCTTCGTTCAATGGAAACAGTTCCTGTAAAAGACCATGCCTTTCACCTTGAAGTGGTGGAATTATGTGAACAATGCGGCGTTGTGGAAAAGATTGCCGGAGAATTGCATCTTGCTTTAAGGGATCTTCCTGAAGACAGAAATATTATAAAGAAACTTGCTTTATTCTATCAGGACAGCGGAAATTTTGATAAAGGAGAGAAATATTTCCGTAAACTTATAGCTCTTGACCCTTCAGACAGGGATGCTTACAGGGAATTATGGAATATTTTAGAGGAAAAAGGCGACATAGACGCACTCCATGCACTTTCTCTTAAAATAAAAGAGCTATTTCCTGACTCGGACCTGGCAAATTTGAAGATTGAAAATCAAAAAAGGGAAGAAGATAAGGAAGAAGATGAAGAGGAACTGGATATAGAAGAAGCCAGACTCGTCCGGTTTGTAAGTTTCTTCTCTGGCCGTGAAGGAGTTTATGCGAGACAGTGGGCATCTCCTACAGGTGAGACGGGTTATACGCCCGTAAAAGAGCCTTTTAATTATAAAGTGGCAAAAAATCATCTACTTGGTAATTATACCGTCGGAATCTATCAGTTAAGGGTGGATAATACTGTAAACTTTATAGCCTTTGACATAGATATTACAAAAAGGTATCTGAACAGGATTATTTCTGATAAAAGTCTCTGGAAAAGTGCCATAAAAGATGCTCATAATGTGGCATGTAAGATAATAGATCATCTTTCATCCCATGACATCCCTGCCTGCATTGAAGCAAGCGGATATAAAGGGAGGCACTGCTGGATATTCCTTGAAAAACCTCTCAGCGCAAAGATTGCAAGGGCTTTTGCTTTATCTGTCGTAAATAAAATTCTCCCTCTTCCCGAAGGTATTGAGATAGAGATTTTCCCGAAACAGGATTATGTAAGACGGGAAGGACTGGGAAATCTCATTAAAATCCCTCTGGGTATTCACAGAAAAACGGGAAGAAGGAGTCAATTTATAGACCCTCACACAGTGAAACCTTTTGAGGAACAGATGGATTTCCTGGATAAAATGAGCAGATGTTCAAAAGAAAAAATAATTTCTCTGGCAGAAGATGTAGAATTGCCTCCTTATGTTGAAGAGGAGATTCTACCTGAAGAGAAAACAGTTCCCGTGATAAAATCTGTCCCCGTTGAATATACTCTGAAAGAAGACAGGGAATTTCAATATCTTCTTCTTAAATGTTCCGTCATCAAATATCTTTTTGATAAAATAGAAGAGCATCATGACCTGACAAATGATGAGATTGTTGTTCTGACCTATTCACTCGGCCATATGGACAGGGGGCCTGATGCGGTAAATGCTCTCTTGAAACTCTGTCCCGGCACAGGTACAAAGTATTTCCTTAAAAGCCGTCTCAGAGGCAATCCTGTAAGCTGTCCGAAAATAAGAGGAAAGATACCTGATATAACATCAAAGCTGGACTGTAACTGTGATTTCAGTCATTATGCAGATAGCTATCCCACGCCTGTACTACATATACAGGATCTGAAAAATCCTTCGGTTATGCCGGGAGGCACTCTTGATTCCATTCAATTCCAGGTGCTTGTTCAGGAATATTTGAATACAAGAAAACAGTTAAAACAGCTCAATGAAAGATATAAAAATCAGCAGAACCAGCTTGATACTTTTTTTGAATCAGCAGGTATTACATCCATTCAGACTTCTTTCGGTCTCCTCAAACAGGTGTCCGGAGAAAACGGAAAAGTAAATTATGTACTTGAATTCTAATAGATAAGAGGTGATAAGATTGAATATGCGTCACGCGTCACGCGTCACGCGTCACGATTCCCATGTCAATTCTATATATTACGGAACAGGGAGCAGAATTAAAGAAAAAAGATAAGGTTTTACTCGTAGAAAAGAACGGACAGTTAATCCAGTCAATACATGCCTTTAAACTGGATCAGATTGTTATAATGGGCATGATAAACATTTCCCCTCATACGATAGCTTTTCTTTTAGAACAGGGTATTGATACGGTGTTTATGTCTGTTAAAGGAAAATACAGGGGAAGACTTGTTTCACAGTTCGGAAAAAATATAGTATTACGTCAGATTCAGTTCCGTAAACTGGATGACGGGCAGTTTGTCCTGAACCTTGCGAAAGCTTTTGTAGAAGGTAAGCTGAAAAATTACAGGACAGTCCTGAGGAGATATAACAGAGAACTGAATAACATTGAAATAGAAAAATCCCTTCATCAGATAAGGAATTTAATAGAAAAAATTCCTCATGCAGATAATACGGATACTGTAAGAGGCTATGAAGGAAAAGGTTCAGAGAGTTATTTCCGTTCTTTCAAACACCTGTTGAAATCAGGCGAATTTACCTTTGATGAAAGAAACCGCCGTCCTCCTAAAGATCCTGTAAATGCAATGCTGAGCTTCGGTTATACCCTTCTTGTAAATATTGTCCAGACCCAGGTAAATATAACAGGTCTTGACCCTTATCTTGGAAGTCTTCATACAGTTGATTACGGCCGTCCTTCTCTTGTTCTTGATCTTATGGAGGAATTCCGCCCTCTTATTGTGGATCTTCTTGTTTTGAGACTCATAAATAAAGGAATTATAAAACTGAGGGATTTTCATTTTGCCGATGAAGAAGACCTTCAGGATGATGATGTTTATCCTGTAAGACTCACTCATGAAGGGATAAAAAAATTCATAATAAATTATGAAAAACAGCTTGATACAGTTGTGGTTTATCCCGGAAACGGCCATAAGCTGAGTTACAGGCAGATAATACTCGAACAGGCAAGGAAGCTTGTAAGACACCTGAAAGAGGAAGAAGTATATTCTTCTTTCCTTACCAGATAGGAGATAATTCTTTTGTACGTAGTGGTATCCTATGATATTATCGATGATAAAAGAAGAAATAAAATAGCGAAAGCTCTTCTCTGTTACGGAAGGAGGGTTCAGAAGAGTGTATTCGAGTGTCTTCTTGAGGAAAAACATTTCCTTGAAATGAAGACAGCTATAGAAAGTCTTATAGACTTTGAAAAAGACAGTGTCCGTTATTATTTTCTATGTAAAAAATGTGTTCCTGCCATAGAGATTTCCGGTTGGGGCACTGTATCGGAGGAGGAAAAGACAATAATCATATGAATGAAACGTTGGAAGTTTTTATAAAGAAATCCATTAAAGTGTTTGTATTTATCATTATGTTAATCCTGATGACATGTGCATTTATTGAGTTTGCTGTCATTCACTATTACAGTCTGTATCAGATTGATTTTAAACAATTAATAGATAAATATAATAAAGAATCACCTGAATTGATGTTTTTTCTTGCAGTCACTTTATTACTGGCTCTTCTGGTATTTCCTTTTGTACTATTTATGACGGCAGATAAAGCCGGCGATTGGAGAAAAATTACCGGAGAGACTTTAAGGAAACTGGCCGGTAAAGTTAATACAGAGAGATCGGCTTTATTTATAGATAAATATGGTTCAAAAGAAAAATTGTCTGAAAAACTGAAGCTTTCAGGTTTTAATCCTGAAGAAATTGAATTGATCCTGTCCACTGCCGAAAAGACTGTAGAAAAAGATATGCATGCAGGGCTTTTAATGAATGTCTCTCCGTGGATGAAACACCTTCAAAAACTTCTCAAGTTGTATTTTATCCTTATTACTCTGTATTTTCTCGGTAATGCTTATACGGAAGGTTTTCATAATCTGAGAATCCATGGTTTTGATACAGCAGGTAATCCTGTTTTACTTATCGCCGGACAGAAGATTACAGAACTGCAGCAACAGAAAATTATTTCATATCTTGTAAGTATTATTTCATCTTATACATTATATGCATTGTTTTATCTCATTATGGTTCTCTGTCCTTGTATAAAAGAAGAGAGAAACGAGTTAACGGAGCTAAAGAAATTTATATAATGGAAGGTGGAAAGATTATGGAAAATGGGAATAGTTTACAGGAATTGAGAATAAAAGCAACTGCTTTAAGGAAGCATAAAAATTATTCTGACTCTGTAAATATTTACCGGGCTATATGGACAGATTGTCGTCCTCTCTGCAATGAGTGGGACGGCTGGGGTTATGCTTTCTGTCTGAGAAAATTAAAACTTTTAGATGAAGCTCTTTCTGTATGCAGGGAAGTGTACAGAATGAAAAAAGATTTTAACTGTGGCAGAGAGCTTTATGCATGGTGTATTTATGATCTGGAAATTAAAAAAGATTCTGCCGAAATCCGGGAAGAAACCTTCATTAAAGGGGCAGAAGCAATTATATCTCTCTGCGGTTTTGATCCTTATTCTCCTTATTCACCTTATGTGGGTACAGTATTCAAAGTTCTGGATTATTTTAAATCAAAGGCAATATACCAGTCAGAGGAGATTATGAAATGGACTGACAGGGTGGAGTCGGAAAAACTTCCTTTCGAATGTTATTCCCGTACTGATAAGTCGGGTAAAGTGTTGAGGATTTCTTCTTATAAGGAGAAATGGTATTTATTTCGAACAGAAGCACTCTTTAAACTTGAACAGTATAAGACATGTCTTGACCTGTGTGAAGAAGCTTTAATAGAAATTCCCGGACAGCATTTTCTTAATTCCATCTGGTTTAAAAGAAGAAAAGCTCTGTGTAAATGGCATCTTCAGGACAGGGAAGAGGCTCTGTCAGAATTAAAGGATGTTTTAAATCAGAAAAAAGAATGGTTTATCCAGCATGAGATTGCCGGTTTTTATTTCGAGAAGGGTCAGATTGATGACGCTTTGAGTTATGCCCTTGACTCTGCTTTAAATTATGGAGAAACTGAATTTAAATGGGAATTATTTTATTTGCTCGGTCTTATTTTAAAATCTAAAGGCAATATGGATATTGCAAAAAAGCATATTCTCCTTTCTGCAAAGGTCAGAGAAGAAAAGGGATGGAAAATACCGGAAAAACTTTCCAGATTGATAGAAGAATTTAATATTGATACTTCTTCTGTTCCTTCTTCGAAAGAACTTCTGACAGAATTGAAAAGTCACTGGACATCTCTAAAATTTTCAGATAAGCCGAAACTTACAGGAGTGATAAAGAAAATTCTTCCTAACGGGAAAGCAGGTTTTATACAGGGCGATAAAGGTAAGAGTTATTATTTTAAATTAAAATCCTATAAAGGCCATAGAGATGATCTGGAGGAAGGTGTGCCTGTAAAGTTTTATTCAGAGAAAGGATTTGATCATAAGAAAGGTAAAGAGTCTGAAGAGGCTGTGAGGATTGAACTGGATTATTGAAAATATTATTCTGCAAATATGACAGCAAGATCTATTTCTAATTCATCATTGAATATGCCTACTTTTATTTTATCATCTTCTGCATATACGTCCGGGAAATCGTATATGTTATCTTTGTTAAGCTTATAGATATCTGCTCTTTTATTTACCGGGTCAACTATCCAGTATTCTTTTATAGCATACCTCTGATATAGCCTGCGTTTATCTTTTATATCTCTTTTTGTAGATGAAGGAGAGAGTATTTCTACAATAAGGTCAGGCCCTCCATAGCAACCTTTCCGTGTTATTTTTTCTTTATCACAGACGACAATTATATCCGGTTGTACTACATTGGAGGAAGTTTCAAAGGTTTCCCCTTCTTCCGGTAAAATTACATCAAAAGGCGCATGAAAGACTTTACAGGTTTTGTTTCTTAAATATATTACAAATTCTGCAAGTAGTTGTGCTGAAACTGCCTGATGAATATCACTCGCACCTGGGGACATATTGTAAACTGCTCCGTCTATTATTTCGTAACGTTTATCATCATTCCATAAAATATAGTCTGAATATGTATAAATTCTATTTTTTGCCGGTTCTGACATAAATACCATCTCCTGAGAATATTATAGCAATTTTTGTGCTTTGCTGGAAGTTTTCAGACCATAATATCAGGAAGAATATTAAAGCATTTTATTGATGGAATTTCAATGCAAAGTGAAAGAAATATTTGCTGATTGTCAGTCCATGGGATTATCTGAAAAGTGTAAAAACATTTATAAAAAGAGGTTTAATATATTCAGAAAGACTTTTCGTATAGTTCTATATAAATATTTATATTTTCAGAGAATATTTTATATTTTTTGCAGAATTGTAATAAAGTGTAAAAGTTTGGATTTTAATCCACCTCCTTTCTGTGATGGACTTAATTTATTATCACTCAAAAGGAGGTTTTTTTTAGAGTTTTACAGAAAATTTTCTTGTAAATTTATTTCCGAGAGGTGATAAAAAATGAAACAGAAAATGACATTAAATGAAATCAGGGAATACGGGTTACAGGTTCTGATAAATGAACTCGGGCCGGCCGGATTAATACGTTTTCTTCAGCAATATGAAACAGGTTATGGTGATTACTCTGTTGATCGTCATAAATTGCTTGGAGAGACTACTGTAGAGAAACTGGTCGAGGAGATTAAAAAGTTTAAAGCAAAATAATATGCAGACAAAACATAAAAATACATTCATCACAATAGCTCTGGAATAAACTCTATGGTTTAATTCTCTCTTAAAATCATAGGAAGCAGGAGATTCCAGGATGTTTATAGAATGTATATGTAGAAATTACATTCACATAGTAAAAATAGGTGATAATAGTGATATACGACCAAGAATCGAGGATCTCAGAAGAAAAATCAAGAATGAGTATTCATGCGGGTTTTTACTTTGAGATCCTCGATTCTGCAAATCCTTGTACCATAAGGTTCCAGGGGATAGGGGGGTATGGGATACAAAAAGATAGAAAAAAACATGTGGTCGATCCGCGAATCCTGGAGCGGAATCGTTTACTGTATAAGGTTCGGTGTATGGTGCAGTAGGAATCGTTGACCTGATGAAAAAGGGATTGTGACTCTATTGGTTTAGCTGTGAATATCATCTTCATTTACTCCGTAGGAATCGTTGACCTGATGAAAAAGGGATTGTGACCAAGGACAAGGAATTTTTACTTCAGGACTTAAAGAATCGGTAGGAATCGTTGACCTGATGAAAAAGGGATTGTGACCCAATATGGTTATATGGAACTGAATCCAATAGACCAGTAGGAATCGTTGACCTGATGAAAAAGGGATTGTGACTATTAATTTGTTTTTCGTATCAAGAAGTAAGATTTTAAGTAGGAATCGTTGACCTGATGAAAAAGGGATTGTGACATAGGATCGGGTTGTCTGTGCTTTCTTTCAGTTTCATGAGTAGGAATCGTTGACCTGATGAAAAAGGGATTGTGACCTGAATCCGGCTTCGTCGCGTTCCGTGTTGGGGTTTATTGTAGGAATCGTTGACCTGATGAAAAAGGGATTGTGACTTACCGTGAGCCCCTTTCGCTTTCGCTTGCTTCCTACTCAGTAGGAATCGTTGACCTGATGAAAAAGGGATTGTGACCCGTCACTCTGCATTTTTTTGTTTTTAGGCTCTTGTTTTGTAGGAATCGTTGACCTGATGAAAAAGGGATTGTGACCAATCTTCCCCGATCCCCCGGCTGGACATACCCTGATAAAAGTAGGAATCGTTGACCTGATGAAAAAGGGATTGTGACCTTTCTCTATTTTTCTGTCCTGTTCTTCCTGAAAATTTAAGTAGGAATCGTTGACCTGATGAAAAAGGGATTGTGACTTTTCTGAACCAGTGGCAGGTCGAGCGATTTTGAGAGTAGGAATCGTTGACCTGATGAAAAAGGGATTGTGACTAATCCGCATTTTATTTTTTGGATGCAGGGTGTAAGTAGGAATCGTTGACCTGATGAAAAAGGGATTGTGACTTAGCATTGACGCCGTATTTGTCAGTGAAACTCATTGTAGGAATCGTTGACCTGATGAAAAAGGGATTGTGACTCTCAGGAACTCATCAGGCCGGTGTCCGGCTACAGAGGTAGGAATCGTTGACCTGATGAAAAAGGGATTGTGACTTGCTTCTTCCAGCCCGTTACATTGCCAGAACAACATATGTAGGAATCGTTGACCTGATGAAAAAGGGATTGTGACATATTGAATCCTTTTGAAACTTGTTACATACAATTTAGTAGGAATCGTTGACCTGATGAAAAAGGGATTGTGACCTTAAAATGTATTCTTTGCTCTTGTAAACCAGTGTTTCCGTAGGAATCGTTGACCTGATGAAAAAGGGATTGTGACGATTTATGCAACTTTTTCTTCCTTGTTGAAAAACTCAGAGTAGGAATCGTTGACCTGATGAAAAAGGGATTGTGACACTTCATACCAGGTACCAATTCTTCCGGCATCGCCGGTAGGAATCGTTGACCTGATGAAAAAGGGATTGTGACTTTTTTACAGTCGCTCTGTCCTCTCTCACCTCTATAAAGTAGGAATCGTTGACCTGATGAAAAAGGGATTGTGACTTTTACGTTTACTTTTTGAAGGTTTTAATGTGGGTTTTAGTAGGAATCGTTGACCTGATGAAAAAGGGATTGTGACTGTAAAACCACTATTTCATCAGTGAGTTTTAAACTAAGTAGGAATCGTTGACCTGATGAAAAAGGGATTGTGACTGAGGCGGAAATCAGTCCTCCGCCTCTTTTCTTTATATGTAGGAATCGTTGACCTGATGAAAAAGGGATTGTGACTCATTCTTCCAGCTTCCTCCAGTTCGCTGTTCTATAACATGTAGGAATCGTTGACCTGATGAAAAAGGGATTGTGACATATTCTTCTTTACTAAGTGGAGGGATTAAGTTTTTGAGTAGGAATCGTTGACCTGATGAAAAAGGGATTGTGACGAGAGCAGTATAGTTTTAAGCTGCTTTTTTAATTTCAAAGTAGGAATCGTTGACCTGATGAAAAAGGGATTGTGACTTAAAAATTAACACTGTCATTCCCCTTTCGCTAATATTTTGTAGGAATCGTTGACCTGATGAAAAAGGGATTGTGACAATAGTTCCAAAATGATAACCTTCTTTGAAAATGCTTTGTAGGAATCGTTGACCTGATGAAAAAGGGATTGTGACTTACTTTTTTTAATTTATCATGATATTTGGGATCTGAGTAGGAATCGTTGACCTGATGAAAAAGGGATTGTGACATATTACTACAACTGTTATAACTTGTTGTATGTTCTATGTAGGAATCGTTGACCTGATGAAAAAGGGATTGTGACATACCTAATTGTATACTATAAATCTTCCAATAAATGGGTAGGAATCGTTGACCTGATGAAAAAGGGATTGTGACTATAATCTTGATTTTTTAAAACGGAAAGGATATTATTTATGTAGGAATCGTTGACCTGATGAAAAAGGGATTGTGACTTGTGGTAGTCTATACACCAATCATAGGATGAAAACATGTGTAGGAATCGTTGACCTGATGAAAAAGGGATTGTGACATATGCTTTTTCTAACTCTGGTAAAGAAGCACATGCACTGTAGGAATCGTTGACCTGATGAAAAAGGGATTGTGACCTAATTGATTGAGCTATCTCTCTCTTTGTTTCTTTCATAGTAGGAATCGTTGACCTGATGAAAAAGGGATTGTGACTATCCCACATTGCGCGGTAATATATCACTTAGATTCGTAGGAATCGTTGACCTGATGAAAAAGGGATTGTGACAAAAGGGTAGTATGTATGGTGAATTATATATTCTTCAGTAGGAATCGTTGACCTGATGAAAAAGGGATTGTGACTCAGAAGACGGTCAAATTATTTAACCTTCTACATCTAAGTAGGAATCGTTGACCTGATGAAAAAGGGATTGTGACTTTTTAAACATTCCCTTCTCTTTTTTTATTGGTGTAGTAGGAATCGTTGACCTGATGAAAAAGGGATTGTGACTCTATAATTCGTAATTTTTGCCTATTACGAAAGGGTGTGGGTAGGAATCGTTGACCTGATGAAAAAGGGATTGTGACTATATATTGAAATTCGTCAATCATTTCCTGTAATTCAGTAGGAATCGTTGACCTGATGAAAAAGGGATTGTGACATATTGTCCAATATTTCCGCTTCCACACTCTCTTTTTCAGTAGGAATCGTTGACCTGATGAAAAAGGGATTGTGACATGTATTCCAGTATTTTTTCTGCCCTTGCACTGGCAGTTAGTAGGAATCGTTGACCTGATGAAAAAGGGATTGTGACTAACCAGTTTGTCAACAAAATTATCAATCTCTTCTGTAGGAATCGTTGACCTGATGAAAAAGGGATTGTGACTCTGTTAACTTTTGGATCCTTTTCGATCTTTCCATATTAGTAGGAATCGTTGACCTGATGAAAAAGGGATTGTGACGGGGTTGTGACCTACCTGCCAGCATTACCGGAAAGATGTAGGAATCGTTGACCTGATGAAAAAGGGATTGTGACGGTTTAATTGATTTTAATTTTTCTTCTCCCATAAAAGTGTAGGAATCGTTGACCTGATGAAAAAGGGATTGTGACACTTCAGTCATATTGCCTCACTCCTTCTTTTTTTCTTCCGTAGGAATCGTTGACCTGATGAAAAAGGGATTGTGACCTTTCATATGGATTTAATTCTGTTATACTCATTCATTATGTAGGAATCGTTGACCTGATGAAAAAGGGATTGTGACTAGGAAACATTACAATGTACCATATCGGTTACATTACGTAGGAATCGTTGACCTGATGAAAAAGGGATTGTGACAGAAAATCCTCCGGTTTAAAGGGTTTATTATATTTCATTGTAGGAATCGTTGACCTGATGAAAAAGGGATTGTGACAAGAGTCTCATAATTCCTTTTCAGTTTTCCTCTATTCGAGTAGGAATCGTTGACCTGATGAAAAAGGGATTGTGACTTAATTTCCTGTGCTGTCTGTGTTTTTTTTGTTTCCTGTAGGAATCGTTGACCTGATGAGAGGATTTTCTGAAAAAGTAACCGAGAGTTAGATAGTGTAAAGGGATCAAGATT
>DAIOEN010000080.1:0-11098 GCA_036746235.1 Vulcanimicrobiota bacterium
GGATATGCTTTTACTCTTCCTTCTTTCATACATCTTCCTCTCTGTTTTCTTGCAGCCATAATTGCAGGAGGTCTCTGGGGAGGTCTTGCAGGGTATTTAAAAGCAAGATTTGGAGCTCATGAAGTTATAACGACTATTATGTTAAATTTTGTGGCTTTGAAATTTACGGAATTCCTGGTAAACGGCCCTATGAGAGACCCTGAAGGTGTATCTCCCAAGACCCCTCATGTGCATGTAACGGCAGAGCTTCTCCGTCTGATTGTGAGATTGAATGTTTCTATATTTATTGCCCTCATTGTGGCAGTAATTATTTATTATCTTTTGAACCGTACAACTGTAGGATATGAAGTGAGAGCCGTCGGATACAATCCTCTTGCCGCTGAATACGGCGGAATAAACGTGGCGAAAAATGTAGTTCTTGCAATGTTTATAAGCGGTTCTCTCGCAGGTATTGCAGGATGCTGTGAAGTTCTCGGAGTATTCAGATATTTTACTCCTGACATATCTGCTGATTATGGATTTCAGGGTATTGCCGTGGCATTACTTGCCCGGAATAATCCGCTTGCAGTAATACTTTCTGCCTTGCTGTTCGGATCTTTAAGCAGTGGTGCTACAAAGATGATGGTACTGGCCAGAACACCGAAACAGATAGCAAGTATTATTCAGGGACTGGTTATTATGTTTGTAGCTGCAGATCAACTGGTGAGATATTTTTTACCTAAAATGAAAAAGAAGTGAAGGCCAGTAAGCAGTAATCAGTTACCGGTGACCGGATAATATGGTCACCGGTTACCGGTCACTGATCACTGGTCACTGAAAAGGGGTAAAGAGATTTGATTTTATTAGAACTTATAAGCTGGTCATTAATAACTGTTACGATAACCAAAGCAATTCCTATGATATATGCTGCACTTGGAGGGCTTTTTTCCGAAAGGTCAGGTGTCGTAAATATCTGCCTTGAAGGAATAATGCTTACAGGCGCATTCTCTGCCGTTGTTTTTACCCATATTACAGGCAGTCTCTGGATTGGTCTTCTGGGAGCCATAATTATAGGTTCTCTCATGGGTTTACTTCATGGTGTCTTAAGCATAAAATTTAAAGTCAATCAGATAGTCGGCGGTACTGCAATTAATATATTTGCAGCAGGTGCGACAGAATATTTAATACCTGTAATATACGGTAAACCCGGTGCCACCCCTCCTCTTGCCGTTACTTTTGAAAGGCAGAGTTTCTTTTTAAGTAAATATTTTCTCATATATATGGCTTTTGTCCTGGTAGGCCTTACCCATCTGTTTCTTTACAGAACATCGTACGGTCTTCGGGTCCGTGCAGTGGGAGAGCACCCGAAAGCTGCCGATACGGTAGGGGTAAATGTCTATCTTACAAGATACCTCTGTGTTATCATGAGCGGAGCTCTTGCCGCAATAGGAGGAGCCTATCTTTCCATAGGTGAAAGCGGTCTTTTCTCTAAAGGTATGACTGCAAACCGGGGTTTTATTGCTCTTGCCGCTCTCATATTCGGTAAGTGGACTCCCTGGGGAACCCTTGGAGCATGTCTTTTCTTCGGCTTCTGTGATAATCTTCAGAGTACTCTTCAGGGCAAGGTGCCTGTACCGTCAGAATTTATGCTTATGATACCATATGTGCTTACGATTATAGCCATAGCAGGAGTTATAGGCAGGTCAAGACCTCCTGCGGCAAGCGGTGTGCCATATGATCCCAGTGAAAGATAGAATAGTGAGTAGTGAGTAGTGAGTAGTGAGTAAAAAAATTATTATTCACTGCTCATTATTTATTAAAGAAAGGAAGAAATAATTTTGGAAAAAAAGAGTGGTTACAAATGGTTTGTTCCCGGTGATTTAAACGGATTTTTTGGTCTTATGTTTGATAATATGACAGTTCTGTCATTTCTGGCCGGTATTCTGGTATTCGGTTTTGGCTTTCCTGCCCATATAGTTTATCAAAAGATGTTTCCCGGCACTGCTCTCGGAGTGTTATTCGGTGATCTTGTTTACAGCTGGATGGCTATCAGACTGGCAAAGAAAACAGGCAATAATGAAGTCACTGCCATGCCTCTGGGTCTTGATACACCTTCTACCATAGGTATTGCTCTTACGGTTCTCGGACCATGTTTTCTCTATATGAAGGGAAAGGGTATGAATGTAGAGGACGCAGCCACTATGACCTGGTATGTTGGAATGGCTACAATGGTTCTCATTGGAGTTTTTAAATTGATCTTTTCGTTTGTAGGAGGATGGGTACAGAGAGCAGTACCTCAGGCAGGTCTTCTCGGATCCCTTGCAGGTATAGGTCTTGCTCTTATAGGTTTTGTGCCTCTCGTCGATATATTCGGCCTTCCTGTTGTGGGTATGATTGCTATGGGTCTTATTTTATATAATCTCATAGCCAGAATTAAGCTTCCGAAGAATATTCCCGGTGTCTTTTCTGCAGTATGTGTGGGAACGATTTTTTACTATATACTCGGCCCGCAGGGTCTGGTTGGATGCACCTACAAGGCTCCCGTAATGGAATTACATTTTGGTATCCCCTTTCCTAATATCGGTTTCATCTATGGATTAAAAGATGCTCTTACATATCTTCCCATTGCTCTGCCTTTTGCAATACTTACAGTGGTGGGAGGCATAAATGTTACAGAAAGTGCCAGAGTGGCAGGAGATGATTTCAGCACAAGAGATATTCTTCTTACAGAGGCCATTGCCACATTGCTTGCAGGTATATTCGGAGGAGTTGCACAGTCAACACCCTATATAGGACAGCCTGCCTATAAAGCTATGGGAAGCAGGGTGGGATACACAATAATTACAGGTCTCTTTATAGGGCTCGGAGGCATATTCGGCTATGTCTCATTTATTGTAGAACTTATACCACGAGCAGTACTTGCTCCGATTTTGATTTTTGTTGCTCTGGAAATCATGTCCCAGGCTTTTATGGCATGTCCTGCAGCTCATGCCCCTGCTGTTGCTTTCGCTTATTTCCCGACTGTGGCAAGACTTCTTGCTATAAAATATTCTACCCCTGATATTGTTCCTGTTGAAAGATTTCAGGCCTTACTTTCAAATACGGGAGGTAAGGAATTGCCTGAAATACTTGTAACGGTGGCTTTAGGGAACGGATTTATCCTTACTGCCATGTTATGGGGAGCCTTTGTTTCTTTTATGATTGACAGAAAGATACGCCATGCCTGTGTATTTATTTTAATAGCAGCAGCTCTTACGTTCTTCGGTATCATCCATTCTGCTATGCCCAATGGAAATATGTATTTGCCATGGAACCTTGAAGGTGTGGCAAAACAAATACCATATCAATTTACTGCTGCCTATATAGTTCTGGCTGCTATTCTCTTTATATTTTCCTTTTCAAAAGAAGCTAAAGAGCCGATAGAAGAAGGCAGTCATTCTTAACAGACCGGTAAGCTAGCAGCTATAATTTTATAGCTGTTAGCTTATTTTTATATTGGCTGCTACCTTCCCTTTCGGTGTTGTCTTTATTCCGAAGTGAACTTCACGACCTGTTTCAGGTTCAACGCCTTTATCTGCCAGTTCCGAATAGTGGAAAAATATATCTTCCTTCCCGGAGGTAATAAAGCCAAACCCTCTTTCTTTTACCAGCGCTTTTATATGCCCTGTCTCAGTTCTTTCGATTTTGGGAGCATCAATTTTTTTATAGTAAACAATATGTCTTTTTACTATATGATAGTCCGGTTCTTTATTGTCAGTTTCTATACAGTAAAGATAATCTACAAACCATTTCAATCTGCCTTTTATTTCCATATTATCTTCCATATAAAAATGGATGAGTTCATTATTCTTCTTATATTTGGCTAACTGAGATTTTTCTTTATTGGTACACTTGGGAACACCTCTGAAAACCCTGGTTATTTTATCCTGTTCTCCTTCCAGCATTGTGTGATTACTTTCATAATATATAATATTATGTATGGGAACGGTAACACTTCCACTTCCGTCCGGGAGAATAATTTTAATGGCATAATCGTCATACCATCTCATTTTACCTGTAATAGTTTTACCGTTTGTAAGATGTAATGTAAGGTTACTGTCAGCTATTTTATATTTTGTAAGAAGATTGATAGAGTTATATACAATAAAGGTTTTTGTTTTTTCTTCTTTATTTTTTTCCTCTATTTCAGTCATCAAGCAGGCACCTCCTCAAAATAAATAAGGGAGGATTTCTGTATATTATAATCTTTCTCTCCATCCATACTTCTTATATGATAGATAAGTTTTTCATACCACTCAAGTATTCCTTTTAATGTGATATCATTTTTCATGTGAAATATAAGAGGAGTTTTATTGTCTTTTAATTGTTGCATTGAAGTTATTTCAACATTGGCAATTACCGGTTCGGGCAGCTCTATGACCTCTTTCTCAGAAGGAGTTTTTGCATCCGAATGTCTGTAATAGAGCATCATTAACCTGTTACATATGACATTTTTCCCGCTGTCCAGTTCAATACCGAGCATAAAATCGGAAAACCATTTTATCTTACCTTTTAAGTTTATACCTTCTATAAAATGTGCTTCCACTGTGGCATTATTATTTTTCAGGTATTGTAGCAATTTAAGTTCAAGTAACGGATCAGGCCCCGGTTCTCTGACAGGCGGTTTCTTTGCAGGTAATTTTGCCTGTTTTTTTCTGTCAAATTTTTTTGGACCTTCTTTTCTCTCTTCTTTTTTAAAATCTTTGCTGACAGGTTTTTTCTTAAATCCTTCCGGCATTTTATCTTTGAAAGCCGGATTAATCCAAACTTTAGCCATTATCTAGCCCTCCTGCTGTTTATTTTTTATTAACATTAAATTCTTTCTTTATATTTAATATCCTTCAATAAAGGTAAAGCTTTTTAATGAACGAATAATATAATATTATATGAAAATGGCCTGTAATATAGTAAACATATTGTTTTTGCGGCATAATTTTTTTATTGCCTTTTTGTATCGTGACGTGTCACAAGAGCAAATATAACACTAACAGCCATGACCGTTTCGGTCACAACGAAGTATGAGAATCCGTTCCTCCCGTCACGCGTTACGCTTCTCATATAAAATATTCGAGGTGATTTAAATGCCAGATACCCAAAAAAGGCTCATATTGATAGTCCACGGCAGTAAGGATCCTGCATGGCTTTTGCCTTTTAAAAAACTGGAACAGATACTTAAAGAAGATATGGGTGAAAATAATGTTCGTCTTGCCTGTATGCAGTTTGTATCCCCGACTATTGAAGCAACAGTGGAAGAAGCAGTTAATGGCGGAATTTTTAATCTTTCTTTTCTTCCTCTATTTATGTCGACAGGAGGCCATGTGGAAAGGGATATACCATTAAAAATAAAATCTCTCAAAGACAGATGGCCTGACTTAAATATTGAAATTCTTCCTCCCCTGGGGGAACATCCGAAATTTATTCAACTTGTCAGAGAAATCGTTAAAGAAGCATTATGAATAAAAAAAGAGTAAGACTGATTAAAGAAGGACATGACGATAACAGACCTGTTCTTTACTGGATGAGCCGTGAACAGCGTGTGAGCCATAGCTGGCCTGTTTTATATGCTCAGTCTCTTGCTCTGAATAAAAAAAGTCCTCTTTATGTGGTGTTCTGTCTTGTTCCTGATTTTCTTCATGCTCCCTCACGGGCCTATCTTTTTATGCTTAAAGGCCTTATGGAAGTAGAAAAAACTCTTTTAAAGAAAAATATTCCTTTTTATTTACTTTCAGGTAAACCGGAAGAAGAGATCCCTGACTTTATAAGAAATTTTAATACAGGCACTCTTGTAACTGATTTTGATCCTCTGAGGATCAAGAAAGATTGGAAAAAATCTGTATTATGTAGAATTAATATTCCTGTTTATGAAGTAGACGGAAGAAATATTGTTCCCTGCTGGATTGCTTCGGGAAAAAGAGAATTTGGTGCTTATACTATAAGGCCAAAGATTTATAAATTGTTACCGGAATTTTTAGATGAATTTCCGGAATTAGAGAAACATCCTTTTCCTGGAAGTATGATAGAAAATGACTGGCCTGTTATCATGAAAAACTTTTATGGCCCTTTCCGAGAATCTGACAGGTCGGGAGAAAAAGAAGCACATAAACTGTTTAATAATTTCCTTACGGAAAAATTGTCACGTTATTCTGAAGATAGAAATGATCCGACTGAAGACGGACTTTCTAATATGTCTCCCTATCTTCATTTCGGTCAGATCTCTTCCCAGAAAATGGCTCTTGATGTCTATAGAATTGCCTCTGATTTAAAAAGTTCCGGCTCTTTTCTGGAAGAACTTATTGTAAGGCGGGAACTGTCTGATAATTTCTGCTTTTATACGGAACATTATGATTCCTTTGACTCTTTTCCCGAATGGGCAAGAAAAACACTGAATGAACACAGGCATGATAGGAGAGATTATATATATTCCCGTGAAGAATTTGAATCGGGAAATACTCATGATGAACTCTGGAATGCTGCTCAAAGAGAAATGGTAGAAAAAGGAAAAATGCATGGCTATATGAGGATGTACTGGGCAAAAAAGATCCTGGAATGGACAGCTTCTCCGGAAGAAGCTCTTGAAACAGCTATTTATTTGAATGATAAATATGAACTGGACGGAAGGGATGCAAACGGATATACAGGTATTGCCTGGGCAATAGGAGGACTTCATGACAGAGCCTGGGGGGAAAGAGATGTTTTCGGGAAGGTCCGCTATATGAGTTATAACGGGTGTAAATCTAAATTTAATGTTAAAGCTTATATAAATAAAAAGACGAGATTTTAACAATCTCATCTTTTTATTTATATATTAATAAATATTAATATCTTCTATCGTCTCTGTTAAAACGACTGCCGCCGCCGCCGCCGCCTCTGAAATTTCTTCCGCCGCCGTTACCGCCGGTTTTTCTTCCGCCGCCCTGTCTTTCTCTTGCTTCGTTTACTATAAGACGTCTTCCGTCAACTTCTTTTTCATTAAGAGTTGATATTGCAGAATTACCTTCTTCATCTGTTCCCATTTCTACAAAAGCGAAACCTTTTGAACGGCCTGTGTCTCTGTCAACGATTAATCTTATGGAATCTACTGCTCCGAATTCTGAGAATAATTTCTCCAGTGTGCTTTCATCTGTATCATAAGACAGATTTCCTACATAAATATTTTTTGCCATAAATAATGGCTCCTTCCTCCAGATTTAACTGGATATTATAATACTTCCGGCTATTTATATCGAAGCTCGTCATAACCGTGAAGTTTTATAATTTCAGGAACCTTCCGGTAAGGAGACTTTCTCATAAACAACTCAACTTTGCTATTATAGCACATTTAAAAAAAAAAAATAGTCCCTAGCTTACAATTTTTAAAAAATTTTTTTAATTTCCTATTTCAATCCCTATTACACTGTATCCCTGGCCGAAAATAAATTTTATACCGTCATAGCTTAAATATACTCCAAAGGTAGAAGGAAGTACAGTTTTTAAATAATTATACTGGGTAGTTTCACTTAATAAAACCTCTGTGCCTTCATAGGCTTTTCTTACATCTTCAATCCTTGAGCCTACTCTAATGTTTTTTCTTGTCTGATATGAGGGACTTGTTGTTATAACATTGTTCAGAACCTGGCCGCCGCTGAAATATAATATGAGACCCTGACCTGTGTAATAACAGACTACAGATGAGGCATTCTTATTGTCTTCAATCTTTGCCGGATTTCCAAGAGCATTTTTTACCTGTTCAATAGATACTCCACCCAGTTGAAAGGGGCCTACTCTGCTTGCTTCGATTATATTGTCTGCTCCCTGTTGCTGTTCCTGTTGCTGTCCCTGTTGCTGTCCCTGTTGTTGTCCCTGTTGCTGTCCCTGCTGAATTTTACTTTTATATGACTGGGCAGTTTGATTTCCGGGGTCTATGGTTAAAACTTTATCATAACAGGTCAGTGCTTCATTATATCGTCCCATGGCATACAGTGCATTGCCTTTATTTGCCCATGCTCTTATATTATTTGCATCCACACCTATAGCCGCATCATAATATTTAATAGCTTCCGCATATTTTCCCTGAGAATAAAGCTGATTTCCGTATTTAATCCAATCATCTGCACTTTCAGCTTTTGCAGGTAAGACATAAACCATTCCTGCTATAAAAACCATAAGAATTATAATGATTTTTTTTGACATAATTTAACCTCCTGAAACATTTAATTTATTTAATTACTATTTTACCATAAAATTATATTAATTTGAATATTTTACTTCAATCTAAAGAAGTAGAAACATTACTGTCATAAAAAAAACACTCTCAATATTGAATTAATACGTTATGGCTGCTATACTCTTTAAGTAAAGAGATTTTTCACGAGAGGTGACATGTTATTATGATAAGAGCTGTTATAGTAATCATATTTATATTTACTTTTCCTTTGCTGGCATCAGACGAACCTTTGGTACACATGAATGCCGGCCTTGAAGCCTATAAACATTACAGATTTGATGCAGCCAGGGAAGAATACGAAAAAGCCCTTTCCATATATCTTTCCGCAGGAGATCTTAACGGAGCCGGTGAGTGTTATTTGAACATGGGAGACGTATATTTTTCTCTCTGTCTTTATGAAAATTCTCTTTCCTCTTACAGTAATGGCTGTGAGATTTTCAAGAAATTGTCAAAAAAAGACAGGGAAGCTTTTTCATTAATAAATAAAAGTCAGGTTTATCTTACACTCAGGCTTTATGAAGAATCTTTAAAATCCTGTACAGGTGCCCTGGCATTATATGAAGAAATGTCTGATAAAAAGGGCATGGCCACAGCTTTATCTCATACAGGAGATATTTACAGTGAACTCGGACTCTACTCTGATTCGTTAAAATATTATACAGACAGTCTGTCAATGTTTATTGAATTAAATGATACAGAGAATATAGGCCTTCTTCTATGTAAAACAGGTGAAGATTATATTAAATCCGGCGATAAAGAAACTGGTCTGCAAAAACTTCAGGAAGCTTTGAATATAGCAAAAAATTCTCCTTCCATAAGTTATGAGCTTTTAATGAGAACCGGTGATATATGTCAGGAATATGGTTATTATGAAGAAGGTCTTTCAAAATACAGGGAAGCAAGAAAATTGGTTAAAGACATGGGAGATACTGTTAAGGAATATAAAGCTTTACGTGAAATTGCCAGAACCAGTATCCTTAAAGGCGATGACGAAGGAGCTCTCGGTATATATGATAAGGTTATGGTTATCGCAAAAGAGGCAGGTGACAACGGCGGAAGAATAGATGGACTCTTTAATGTGGCATTACTTTATGATAAGCATGGACGTACAGATGATTCTATAAAAGTCTATAAAGAGTGTCTGGATTTCTATAAATCTGCCGGTAACCCTTTCGGTATGGTAAAAACACTTCAGAATCTCGGTTCTATTTATGAAAAAACCGGTTCTGCCGCACTGGCAGAAGAATGTTACAGGGAATCCATAGAAGAGCTTGAGAAGATAAGAGGTGAAATAAGGCTTGAAGAATTTAAGGAATCCTTCAGTGAAAAATTTATGCCCTATTACAGACATATGATTAATTTTTTAATCAAAGAGGGAAAATATAAAGAAGCTTTTTACTATCTGGAAATGGCAAGGGCGCGATCACTCCTTGATGCCATTACGGGAGCCAGAGTGGATATAAAAAAAGGTGTAAAGCCGGAACTGCTGGAAAAAGATAAAAAACTTCAATCAGAGATGAATTATCTTCAGTCTGCTCTTATACGGGAAAATTCCCTGGCAAAACCTGATGAAGAATACCTTAAAGAACTTCAGGGAAAACTTATTAAAACAAGGGAGGATTTTAAATCCCTTCAGCAGGAATTACTTCTGTCGAGTCCTTCCTATTCATTCCTTACAGGTATAAAAAAGCCTCTTACCATTGATGAATTACAGAAGAAGGTTTTAAGTGACAATCAGTTTATTCTTGAGTATTTCATAAAGAATGATAAACTGGATGTATGGGTAATAGGGAAAAAATCTTTTTCCTTTGTAGAAATACCTGTAACATCTGATGAATTGAATAAAAAAATCGAAGATTTTAGAAAACCCTTTGAAGAATTGAAGGGCAAAGAGAGTGTTTTTATTAATATTCTGTCTAAATGTTATGGAAGGAATTTATCGGAACTTTATTCTATAATATTTAAACCTGTTATAGAAAAGATATCCATACCTGACAATGGTGAACTCCTTATAGTTCCAGACGGAATACTTTATTATCTGCCCTTTGAGGCACTTGTAACAGAAGAGGGGAAAGAGAGTGATAGTAAAATTACCTTTTCCGGTTTTTCAGCAAATAAATATTTAATTGAAAAATATAATATTTCCTATATACCGTCTGCTGCATTGCTGGATCCTTCTTTAAGGGAAAAGAAAGAAAAACCGGGCGGTTCCTTTCTTGCTTTCGGAAATCCTGATTTTACTGTTATTCCCGATGTTCGTATTATACCGGGCATGAATAATTTTATCAGGCTTCAGGGAGGAGATAATTATTATTTTACTCCTCTTACCGGTACTGAGAAACAGGTGAAAAATATATGTGATATGTTCAAAAAAACAGGCAAATCAGAGGTTTACACAGGCATTAATGCTACTGAAGAGAATGTAAAGAATAAATCTTCCGATTATAAATATCTTCTTTTCGCAACTCATGGATTTTTAGACGAAGAAAATCCCATGTATTCAGGTCTTGTCTTTACCCTTAAAGGAAATAAAGAAGAAGACGGCTTTCTGAGAGCCCTGGAAGTCCTGAATTTGAATTTAAAATCTGATCTTGTAGTTCTGAGTGCCTGTGAAACAGGTCTGGGAAAGATTAGAACAGGGGAAGGTGTTATAGGCCTTACAAGGTCTTTTATGTATGCCGGTTCTCCTTCTGTTGTCGTAAGTTTATGGAGTGTTGAAAGTGCCTCTACTGCCAGATTGATGGAAATATTTTATAAAAATCTCATGTCCGGTATGACAAAAGCAGAAGCTTTGAGAAAGGCAAAGATTACTCTTATGAAGGAAACAGAAGTGTTTGAAGGAAAGAAGTTAAGTTATTCTCACCCTTTCTTCTGGGC
>DAIOEN010000080.1:11198-16734 GCA_036746235.1 Vulcanimicrobiota bacterium
AAACAGAAGTGTTTGAAGGAAAGAAGTTAAGTTATTCTCACCCTTTCTTCTGGGCTCCTTTTGTACTGGTAGGAAAATAATTATATATAGTGAAACATGACCGGAGCGGTCACAACCAGATATGAGAATCAGCATACAGTGAAGTTACAAATTTCATCATTCTCATATAAAATATAACAGGAGAAAAATAACTGTGAAAGAAAAATTTGAAAAATTCAATATTATACATACTATAAGTGATGACGAATATGACGCTGTTTATGTGGTTGAAGATAAGATTGGCGGAGAAAAATTTATTCTGAGAAAGCTCCCCGGTGATACATCAAATCCTCTTTATAATACTGCCGTAGTGGAGTTTAAAGAAATGAGTAAACATGCCGCTACCTTATCTAAAAGACCATCTTCTCCTGCCATAATAGATGTTTTCTATGAAGACGGAAGCGGTTATCTTCAGTTAGAATATAAAAGTGAAAAGAGCCTTAAAGACATTGTATCTTATCCTGCAATAGGGAAGATACTGAATAACCGTTATTTAATAATAAGAGGTATTGCGGGAGGAGGTTTTGGTGTTGTTTATCTTGCCCGTGATACGGCTCTTTCAGGTAAATACAGGGCTGTAAAGGAAATGTCGGGAGATGGCCCCGATCCTTCTGTAGTCGAAAGAAGTTTTCGAATTGAAGCACAAATACTCTCCAGGCTGGAACATCCCTGCATACCTGCAATAACAGATTTCTTTATAGAAGAAAATAAATTATACCTTGTAATGGATTATGTAAAAGGGGAAACTCTCAAGAAACTGCTCCGGAACCTTCCGAAAGAGGAGTTTTTCTCTGAAGATCAGATACTAAAATGGGCTCTGTCCATAGCAGACGTTCTTGAATATCTTCATAACAAATCAGAGCCCATATTATTCAGAGACATTAAGCCTGACAATATCATGGTAACAGAGGAAGGAGATGTAAAACTTATAGATTTCGGTATAGCAAAGGTCTTTGCAGGGCCGGGAGCCGATACGACAAAATATGCTCTTTATACTGAAGGTTATGCTCCTCCGGAACAATGGGCAGGAAAAGCAGAAAAGAGAAGTGATATTTATTCCCTCGGTGTTACAGTATATCATCTTCTGACAAAGGTTCATCCGAAAGAAGTGGGGCCTAATTTTCCTCCTGTAGAAGACATAAACCCGTCTGTATCACATGACCTTGCCGGAATAATCAATAAATCTATAGAAATTAAAATTTCCGACAGATATCAATCAATAGAAGATTTTAAAAAAGATCTTCTTCGTATAAGGGAGAGCAAGAAGAACCGTAAAAAAATAGACGAACACCTTATTAAAGGAGAAAATTACGAACATGCCGGTGATTTCTTTAATGCAAATTTTGAATATCTTAAAGCACTTGAATATGACAGTAATAATTACGTAATTCTTTACCATGTTGCTATATGCTGTGAAAAGCTAGGTTTTATAGATAAAGCTGTAGAGCACTATAATAGATTGCTAAAACTTTCTTTGCCGGAATCTCTCAGAAAAGAGGTAACGGAAAAACTTCAGGTTCTAAAGGGCACAGATTCGGAAGTTGATGAAGATGATGAAAGAACCATAGTTTCTCCTTCTGTCTCTCTTCCTGATTCCATTTTGGAAAAAACAGAAATTCCCTCATTTAATGAAGAAGAAATAAAAGGCCATACTGTTGCAATGGAAATCACTTCGCCTGGAAGAAAGAAACCATTTAATAAATCAATATTTTTACTGTTTATACCTCTTTGTTTCTGCGGTTTAATCTCAATAATTGCGGTAAGTAACTTTATATTGAAATATTTTTTATCTACCGTTCCTTCTGTAACCCCTTCTCCTGTTGCTATGATTACTCCGACGTCTGAAATAACTCCTTCCCCTGTTTCCAGGATTACTTCGACTCCTGTAATGACCCCTTCCGGCAATGATATAAGTCTTGCCAGGGACTATTATGATAAAGGCAAATATGCAGACACTATGAAAGCTGTCGCAAAGATTTTAAAAGACGACCATGATAATATTGAAGCCTTACTGCTTCTTGGAGATACTTATAGAAAACAGGAAAAACCGGACCTTGCTATGGAAGAGTATAAAAAAGTCCTGAAACATGATGACAGTAATCAACTGGCTCATCTTGGACTCGGCCATATTTACAGAAAAAAAGGACTTATACAGGAGGCTCTCGATGAATACAAAAAAGCTCCTGATCAGTCAGGTAGTCATAATAATTCAGGTGCCATTTATGCCGGTCAGGGAAAAATAGATGAAGCTATAAAAGAATTTAACATGGCACTGGAGATTGATCCTTCCGATGACAGGACTTATGTAAATCTGGGAAGCGCTTATTATGCAAAGGGAAACTGGGAGAAAGCTACTGACTACTATAATAAAGCCATTGAGAAAAATTCCGAAAATTCGGAAGCTTATTACGGCCTCGGCATGTCTTATAAGAAAAGAGGTTTATATGAGAAGGCCATAGAGGCTTTTAAAGAGTTTATAAAATTTGCTCCTGATGATCAGAAGGTTCCTGATGTGAAAAAGGAAATAGATTCACTCCTGGAGAGGTAGAAATAGGCGGAATTCAGAACAATCCCCTCATCCCCCGGCCCCTTCTCCTGCCGGGAGAAGGGGAGAGGATAATACTTTCCAGGAAATGACAGATTGCTCTAAATTACTTCCCTCTCAGCGTATATAAATAGCCTTTATTATAATAAAAATATACTCCTTCTATCTTTTCCCCTGCTTTATTCATTGCCTGAACTTCAAGATATGGATAAACTGTTTCTTTCCCCTGTGATACTATGTCTCCCGTTTCTCTGTTCATTATAAAAAATTCTTCTCCTGCCATTAATCCGAGCAGTTTTTTTGACTGGGAACTTATGGTATTTTTTCTGTCGAAGAGGGCTCTGTCGAAATAAATCTCTCCGTCTCCCGGAGCGGGCATGAATGTTATTTTATTACTGAAGATTCTGTCCCAGATAACGGTACCTTTTTTCATATCTACGGCCCATATATGATTTAATGAATTCATATATAGATTTTTCGAGTCACCTGTTACTTTTACAAGAGATTCTCCCAGATTTTTCTCTGAAACAATGGCATGAGTGGAAGGGTTTATGGCAAGGAAACCATGAGAGCCTGCAATAAATATAAGTTCGTCTTCAGGCGAAGTCTTACTGAGTTTTATACTGTAAGGGTCCATGTCTGATTTCTGTTTTTCAAGATAGACAGATTCCGAAAAGCCTTCTTTTTTCCACAGTTCTTTCCCTGACATATCTACGGCACTTACACCCTGTTCGGACAGTATATAAAATGTATCTTTCACAGTTAAAATCTTTTTTATCTGTCCCGATGCCCTGTAATTCCATTTGATTGTTCCTCCTGTAGCGTCAACTGCATAGAGAAGATCTTCTGACACTGCATAAAGGGCATCAGTTATATTTTTATCAACAGGAGAAGGATTCTTTATATCTACTTTCCAGATTTTTTCACCTTTTGTTTTTGATAGAGCAGTTATAGAATCACTGTTAAATGTGTAAATAACATTTCCTGACATGAAATTCTGTGATGTAAATGGACTTTCTGACGTATATTTCCATAACAAAATTCCTTTTGCTTTATCAATTCCATAGACTGAAGATTTACTGTCAAAGAGATAAAGGGTATTTTCTTCAGACCTGTGATATACTTCCGTAACAGGGCAGTCTGTTTTAATTTCCCACTGACTTTTCCCTGTTTTTGCATCTACTTTGTAGAAATAAGAGTCTTTATCCGATGCATAGATAAATCCGTCTTTCTCATCGAATACTCCTTCTGCAACACCTTCGTTATGCATTGGAAATTCCCATATGAATTCGCCGTTTGTAAGATTCATTGCGTAAAGACTTGATTTTGAAGAGTAGAGGTAGCAGACTTTGTCTATGAAATTATCATAAATAAGGCCGTAAAGAATCGGATCAAAACCGAACACAGAATCCTTTAATCTCCATAATTCCTTACCTGTTTCCAGATTGAGTCCGAATACTACGCCGCTTGTTATCATAATTCCGTCTTTCAGGAGTCCTTTTCTTACATTGAAGGTATTGAAATATATTCTGTCACTGTATATTTTATATTCAGGTTTTATCTTTACATTTTCGGACAGATAGGAAAGGCCTTCCTCTTCGGAGAATTTAAAGATACACATGTCTATTACGGAACCCCATTTTTTTTCTCCCTTTTCATCGAATAAATAGACAAAGCTTTCATCTTTCGAACCCCACACTGAGCCTGCCACATCTCCTGCAATATTACCAAGGAAACCTCCGAATATGGATGACGTTACACTCAATACTTTTGCCATATCTTCATTATGGCCGTAACATGTGAGCATATGGCTTTCTCCGATTAAATCGGAAGATAATTTTTCCATAGTCCATATGAGTTTATCCCCTCCTGCGACAGGTGTTTTACTTATAAATTCGCAGAAAGGGTTATCCATAAAGAGGAGGTCTCCCTGATCCAGGATATTTATTTCACTGGTAATTCTGTCACCCGGCTTAATGGTTATTCCTGTAAGTATTTCCTGAATTTCGGCAGTCGAAATATGTTCTCCTATTTCTTCCGCTTTAAGCCTTGCCACAGGAATATTCTGTCTTTCTACCGTAAAGAATTTTCCTTTATCTTTATCACTGTCAAGGCCATGTTTTGTACCTACATCGATTTTTACTTTGTTATCCGTCACTTCCGTGACAGTTCCTCTTGTATTCCCGAGATCCAGAACTGTTATTTCAGAAGATTTTTCATCTTCTGCCATAGCGAAGGTAGAACATAGTGTTATTATAAAAAAGAAAATAAGATATTTTTTTAACATATAGAATCCCCCGTTTTTTGTGAATAGTGAGTGGTGAGCAGTGAGTGGAGTTACTCTTACTTATCACTCTGAAATAATTGACCTTTTAGCATTTTTAATATATAGTTTATATTATAGCATAATTATCTTTTATATGAAAATTTTATAAGAGAGGAGTTTTTGCGATGTCTTTAATAAATAAAAAAAATATATTAAACTTTTGTCTTACAGGTTTTTTATTACTCTTTCTCGCCGTTTATGCACTTGCAGACGATTATATCAGGAAAAACGGTTCCATTGTGGCTTCATGGGCCGAGCCTTATATAAGGATAAATGGCGGCATAGCAGGTGAATTTGACGGGAAATATGTTCGCCAGTCCGGTTCTATTGTTGGAGAAATAGATGAAAAGTATATTCGTATGAACGGAAGTATTATAGGAGAAATAGACGGAAAATACCTGCGCAGTAACGGATCAATTCTTTATGAAATAGAGAGCAATGGTTATGTGAGAAAAAACGGATCCATCTATCTGGAATTTGAAGGTTATGACGGGTCTTATTTTATGAAGCAGGTAATAGCTGCCTATCTATTCTTTTTTGATTAGTGCAGTATTAAGCAAATATTATTTTTAATCTATTTCCAGATCCGGGAATATGCCGGCTTTAATTTTATCTTCAGATGAATA
>DAIOEN010000080.1:16834-24514 GCA_036746235.1 Vulcanimicrobiota bacterium
AATCTATTTCCAGATCCGGGAATATGCCGGCTTTAATTTTATCTTCAGATGAATAGATTTCCGGCCTGCCATATAAATTATCTTTGCCGGATTTATATACCTGAACAGTCTTATACACGGTAATGTTCATGTTTTACCACCTGAACGCTTACTAAATTATTTAGTGAGTGGTGAGTAGTGAGTGGGTTTTATACTCACTACTCACTACTCACTATTTACATTATTTCTTTTAACTTATTAAAAGCCTCTGCATATTTACCCGCTATATTCTCTGTTTCCATAGGAAGGTCTAAGACAGATGCTATATCTCTCGGAAGGCCTGAAGGATAATTATCTGCTATAAAATTAAGAAAAGCTCTGCCAATTGCTACCTGACTATCTGTATGTTTTCCTCCGTCCAGGCTCTTCATTGCGTTCAGACCTATATCCAGATAACTATTAATGCCAAAAGGTTTGTCTTTGTCATTTATAAGAGCCTCAATAGTGCTCCTGTAGAGAGCCGACTTTGCAATCTCTTCAGTTTTGTCGTCATCACTTCTGACCCTGGTCTCCCTGATTGCTTCACATCTTTGATTTTCCACATTTTCGGTAATAAAATCAAAATAGGTTTCTACGATTTCTGCAAGCATCTCTGATGGTAAAGGAGGTTCAATCTTATTCAGACTGTCGATGATGTTAATCCCGGTCTTTGCCACTCCATCTAATGTCATTGGCTCATTTTCAGATCCGCCATTAATCTCTCCAAGTTCATTAAATCCGGCTCTATAAACGGAAAGCATCATTTCCTTGCTTTTTTCATTCTTATCCTCTTCTTTCATATCATTTTCCAGGCTCTCTATATTATCAAGGAAGATTTCGGCAACCTTGTTGACAAGAGGATTATTATCGTCAGTCATTTTTTCAAGAACACATTTTGCCAGAATGGCTATATCCTTTTCATGGCCCGGCATGCTGTTGATTATTCCGTTGCCTATCCTGGCTAGAATACGGTTTGATGGCTCAGAACATCCATTTGCCATTGCTTCCATGGCAATCTTATATGCAGCATTCGAGGGATAGGCCAGATTGGGAGTCAATTCTTCCTGAAGTAAATCAGCAATATCTCCCATTTTCTTATTTTCCCTCTCATGTTCTGCTATGCCTATCATAAATGGCTCTGCGGCAAGAGCCGGTGCTATTGGGTTCATCCCTTTCTCAAGGCTTTTCATAGCCTTCAGAGCGGTTTGTGCGGCAATAAGGGATACGGCACCTCCAGTGCCGGAAGCAAGTGTTTCCAGGGTAGATCTGTATACTGCTTCCAGTGGTTCAAATAACACGCCAAGCATGGCCAGATTACCTGTTCCAATGTTCGGAATATTCTGGACACTATCGAACACCTCTTCATTTGAAAGGTTTGCAAGAAAACAATCACCTTCCTGGTTAACTTTCATTGCAATTCCCGCAAGCCTTGCCTCTCTGGATCCTTTGTTCTGACCGGCTATCGCCTCTATATAGGCCTCTCCCTCTTTTATCGCATCAAGGATATTATTCTTTTCCGACATTGCCTTCAGGCCTTTTTGGGAAAAGGTTACAGTGTCTTTTACCTCTTCCGGCGGAAAATAGTGTTTTTCCTCTTTTTTAGACTCAAATGGAATTTTCCCATGAAAATTACTGTTTGTAGGGCTATTTATATTCATTTCAATCTCTCCTATTTCGATTATCTTTCTTCTTCCCTGTACATAATCTGACCTGTTTCAACATCTCTGTATACAGACTTATAGAGTTTTGTCCCCCGATCATGCTTGGAAAAGATTTCTGTTTCCACTTTGCCATCATCATTCTTTATGTCCGTGTAATTATAATGCCTGGTAGTTTCATCTATTACGAATTTTCCCTCATCACACTCTTTGCTCCCGGAAACGCCAACATTCATATTGAAGAGCTCTTTTTTTTCGGTATAACTATCGAATTCTATATTACCCAGGACAAATTCCTTCCCTCCATTCATCTGTCTGCACAAAAGTTCGACACTGCCTCTTTTTCTGTCTGTATCATCTTTTTTATTATCAAATTTTACAAATTCATCTTTCAGATTATAAACCTCTTCAATGACCTGCTCTGCTTTTTTTCTCTCTACCGGTCCGGAAGGTTTAAAAGTAGAGCTGCCGACTTTAAACGGATTATAACTCATGTTAATTTCTCCTTATTATTGTTATTTTTAACTATATCTTATGTTATTTAAATTATAATTTCAATAACAATATGTTACAATTTTGTTAAAATTTTAACCTGATTTTATAGTAAGAATTGATGTAAGCGTTCAGGTAGTAAAACATGAATATTACCCACAATAGGAGAGTTTTTATTCACGATTGAACCATGCCTTTGCCGGAATTGTTTTTCTTGCAATCCTAAGTACCGAAACAAATAAGTTTGTATCCATTTCACCCTCCTGTCCCTGGCCGGGCTCTTACGAAAAATCTATAATCCTCCTGAAACAAAAGTTGTTCTTACAGGCGTTTACTATTTTACGTCTCTTGAATTTACGGCTTACTTTTAAGACGGTATATCTTTTTCTCCAGAGCCCGGCCAGGGACAGGGACTATTCACTTGTTTTTGGATACTTATTTACCTGGAGCGGTACTAAGTCAGTGACAAATAATTTCAATAGCGTAAATTAAGCTATAGATAAAATTTTATCCAGAGACAGTTATCTGAATAATTAATCTTAACACTGGCTTTACTCCCGGCGCTCTCCGTGTCATCAGTGTAATCCGATTAATCTGTGATCAGTCCTCAACATAAATAAATTTCGGAGGAGATTCCTTTACCGGCGGCGGAGGCGGCGGTCTGTATGGTTCTATATAAGGTTCATAATAATTGTAATAATCAACCGTTACGGGAGGTTCTTCTATAACAGGTTTTTCTATGGCAGGTTTGTCTTTTTCCATAAAATATGGTGTATAAAGAGGTATGGCCTCTTTCAACAGATATTTTAAATGGTAACAGCCTGCCCTGTAATTACCGAGTTTTTCGTAGATTACTGCCAGTTCCATCCTGGATTTTTTATCATCTGTTTGTTTACTGCAGATGGTTTCCAGATTATAGATCTTCTCTTTACCCGTATCGGAAGGTTTTATTTTGTTGATTTCTTCAAAGCCTTCTGTCATTCTGAGTGCCTTTTTATATCTTAAATAAGATTCTTTTTTATCTTTCAGTTGATCATAGATTTCTCCTATTCTCAGAAAGGAATCCCTTTCTTTTATCCCGTGATTTATACATTTTTTGTACCATTCAATGGCTTCTTTAAAGGCTCCCTTCGCCTGGTAAGATAAACCTATGGAATAATAGCCGTAGGCAAGATTGGGACACTCTTTTATTGCTTTTTTAAAGGATTTTACGGCATCGTCATATTTACCTTCTTCATAAAAAGAGGCACCCTGTGTGTAATATTCAGTGCTGTAGTCATGTTTTACAATGATTTGAAGTTCGGGATTTACATATGGTGTTCCCGTTACGGAGGGAGTTGTCGGACCTTTACCCTCTACGGTGATTTCCATGTCTGCCGTTGCCCATTCATGTTTCTGAAGTTTATTCAGTTCACCTGAAAGTTTTTTTATAAAATCTTCAGGTGATTTTATCTCTGTAAAATCTTCTGTAGCTGAAATTTGTATAACCCTGTTAAATAAATCTTCGTCTACAGTCGCTATGGCTTTAATCTTTTCTGTCCCTGACGGGCCTTTAAGGGTAATTTTTTCCATGTTAAACCCGGGGATTTCATACTTTGATCCTTCCAGAGACTGAAAACCCTGATGAGATTTATTGGGGAATATTATATTCCATTTACCTGATGTGTTTACCATTATAACTGTAAGGTAACAGTCTTTATTCGCAGCAATATAATAGACAATCTCTTCTCCTTCTATTCCTGTGTTCTGATGTCTGTCTGTTTTCATCTCTATAAACAGATTGGAGTTTTTATTTTCTATAGATGTTAAAAGATCTGTTTCCGAAGCTTTCACTACAGACAGAGCCAGAAGCAGAAATATAATATAGCTGAATATTTTCATATAAGACACCTCTAAATCGTAATGCGTAATGCGTGATGCGTGGGTCGTAAAACCGTCACGCATTACGCGTTACGTGTCACGATGCTAAATTTTTTCCATATACCCTTTAACCTCTTTATTACCGGGATCTAACTTCAAAGCCTTCGTGAAAGATTCTTTTGCTTCTTTCACGTTCCCTGATTCTTTAAAACTTTTCCCTAGCCATATACAGGCATCAATGTTTTTATCATTGTATTTTATGGCATTGCTGAAATTACTTATGGCATTTTTATAATCTTTCTGTTCGAAATAAATGATTCCCATGCAGAAATAAGCCGGTGAGAATGACGAATTGACTTCCAGGGCTTTTTTATATTCTTCCGCTGCCTTATCTTTGTTACCTTCACTGTAGAATGCATCACCTCTGTGAAGATATGTAGCTTCTGTTGAGATTCCTTTCATGTCTTTTATTTTTTCACCCTGTCCCTGAAGGACAAATCCTCCTTCGGAATAGGACACAGATGTGGCGGAAGTGAGTATTTTTTTAAGTGTTTCCATTTTGGCCTTTGCCAGTTTTTCCGGTGTTGATCCTTCTCTTTCCGCCATTTTTTTAGTGAAAGTCATTATAAGCTGCCCTCCTGCAGTTTGAAGGACTGTTTCATTTTTTATTTTTCCGATTTCAATTTCAACAGGTTTTAATCCTCCTGAGATCATGTTTTCCAGTCTTCCTGCTATTATGGACGCCCTTATGGAAGGAGAAAATCCTCCTACCGATGTCTGAATTTCAAATACCGGCTCAGAGTTAAGTAGAATTTCTCCGAAAACCTCGCCGGGAACATGTTTTTCTCTTGAAGTAACAAGAATTTTTACACCGTAGAGATAATACCTGGCAGCTATAAAATCGGGATTTTTTTTGTCTATTTCAAGGGCTTTCATGAAATATTCCTTTGCCTTATCTTTATCTCCCATATTTATATAGCAGAGGCCTATATTGTAAAATACGGGAGCCTTTCTGTCAGAATATTTGAGAGCTTTCTGAAATTCTTCGAGCCCTTCTTTGTATTTCTGCCCCATTACATAGATGGTGGCGAGATTGTTGTGAGGATTCCCGAAGGCCGGTTCTATTCCTATAGATTTTTTGTAGAGCTTTTCCGCCTCAGTAAAATTGCCTTTATCCAGATAGGCATTGCCCAGGTAATTGAGTAAAACTGCATTGTCAGGATCGGAATCAAGCATTTTTTCATATGTTTTTATAAAATCATCGAGTTTTCCCGTTTTTCTTGCAGTATATTCGAAATATCTGTGGGCATCAAGAAAAGCAGTGTCGCTTTTAACGGAGTTTAAAAAGAAACTGTAAGCTTCATCTATACGGTTTCCTTCGTATAACTGGAGCCCTCTTGAGAATCTGTCAAAACTTTCCATGCTTTTTGTAGGCATAAAATAGAGTTTTTCTTTCATATCTGAAGTGACGGGACTGTTAAAATATTTTGCCACTTTTACCGATATTTCCCCCTGAAGATCAAAGAGTTTTTCCTTCTTGCCGCTTACTGCTTCTTCCGCTACTACTGTGCCTTTAGTAACGTCAAAAAGCTGGTATATAACAGTTATTTTATTTTCTTTTTCTTTCAATGTTCCTGAAAGAAGATAGTCGGCGCCGAGAGTTTTTCCCAGTGATTGACCTCTCGCAAGATCGAGTTTCTGTCCCGGTGAAATGCCCATTTCTTCCATCACAGGTCTCAGAGCTTCTCTCTGTATTACATTTATATGTTGCAGTGTTGCAAGTTTTTCAGTAAGTGTTTCGGAAAATCCCTGACCTGTACTCTGGTCACTGTAAAAATTTACGACAGCAAGATTGACATACTGTGCTCCTGTGATATGAACTGAAAGAACTGTAAGTATTATTGCTGTTATTAGAAAATTCATTATAACTCTCATAATTTTTCACTCCTTTTTTCACTTTTCATTTTTCACTCTAATCTATAATTATAAATTAAAACATGGAAAAAGTGAACTACCTGAGAATGAATTGATATAAAGTTTGACCTTTAGCAGGATTTTTCAGAGAATTTCAGAATAGCTTTTTATAGGTTTTATAATCTTCCTCGCGTCACGCGTCACGCGTTACGCGTCACGATTACAAAAAGGAGTCATTCCATGAAAAAAAGCCTCAAAGAAGCTAAAATCTGGAAGACAAAAGCTAAAGCCCTTGAGGGACAGGGTAAATATAAAGAAGCTATTAAATGTTATACAAAGGCTTTAAAAATTGATCCGAAAGACGGGAGAAGCTGGAAAAATAAAGCTAAAGCTCTGAAACATCAGGGTAAGTATATAGAAGCCATAAAATGTTACACAGAGGCTTTAGAGATTGATCCGAAAGACGGGAAAACATGGAAAGAAAAAGGTAAATCTTTAACAGCCAGAGGGAAATACAGGGAAGCCGTAATATGTTATAATAAAGCACTTGAACTTGATCCTCTTGATGTACAGGCATTGAAGATGAAAGGAAATGCTATGAAGGCAAGAGGCAAATATAAATCGGCTGTCATATGTTACAGTAAGATTCTTAAAATTGACCCGAAAGATGTAAAAACTATTAAATTAAAGGGAAATACTCTTAAAGCTCTTGGCAGATACGAAGAAGCTATAAGATGTTATCATAAGGTTTTAGAACTTGACCCAAATAATTCCTACGAATGGTATATAAAAAGACAGGGAATATCCGGCAGCGGCGAAAGAAGAGAAGCTTTTAAATCCTACAGAAAAGCTCTCGATCCGAAACATAAATATACCAATCCCTGGAACAATAAGGGACTTGCCCTCTATTATCTCCTGGAATATGATGATGCACTGAGATGTTTTGATAAAGCCATTGAGATAGAACCATCGGATATGGAAGCATTGCATAATAAAATATTGACCCTTGAAAAACTCGGAAAATATGAAGAAATAGTTACATGTTACGATAAAATTTTACAGATAAAGCCTGATGATACTGAAAGCTGGTTTAACAGGGGATGGACTCTGACTATGCTGGGAAAATATGAAGAAATGATTTACTCTCTTGACAGGGTACTGAAGATTAACAGCAAAGATGTGGAAGTGTGGTTTAACAAGGGATGGGCTCTGGATAAGCTCGGGAGATATGAAGAAGCCATTAATTCTTACGATGAGGCATTAAAACTGAGGCCGGGGGATGTGGAACTTCTCAGCAATAAAGGGTGGTCATTGAATAACCTGGGAAGATACAAAGAAGCTATTAAATGTTTTAATAAAATACTGGACATAGATCCTTCTTTTACAAATGCATTGAATGGCAAAGGATATGCCTGTCATAAAACAGGTAAATATAAAAAAGCACTTCAATATTTTGATAATGCCCTGGAGATTGACCCGGCCTTTACATATGCATGGCATATGAAAGGTTATAATTTATATATAATGGAAAAATATGAAGAAGCTGTTAAATGTTATGACAGAGCTCTTGAAATTGACCCTGATTATATGGAAGCAAAGAATAGTAAAGAAGAAGCTTTAGAGGCTCTGAATAGGAGATAAAGATAATGAGAAGAGATGAATATCTTGAAAAAATATCCGGTTTTAAACTGGAAGAAGAACATGTGCTTCAGGTTTTAACCCTGCCATTTCTTCTGGT
>DAIOEN010000080.1:24614-29888 GCA_036746235.1 Vulcanimicrobiota bacterium
CTTGCATCAGGTATGCATGGCATAGCTTCTGCGTCAAAAGAACATTCTGACGATATAAGCTCTGTAGGTAATAAAGAAATAGATATAATTACCAGGATTATTTCTTCTTTAAATATTGATTAGAAATTGAATTCACCTGAATTCTGATAGGATAGATTTATGTCCCCTCCTTTAACCGTTGCAGATATACTGGATCGGTCAATTTCTATTTATAGAAATAATTTCAAAATTTTATGTACTGTTAATATTGTCGGTTATATTCCCTATATATTATTTACAGCACTTTATCTTGCTTTTTTATATTTCGGATATGACAGGGAATTACTCTGGATTTTTATAGCTATCACATGCCTTGTTATTCTGCCTCTGTGGTTTATTATGTTCAATATATCTCAGGCCATGACTATCAGTATAATTTCCGATATTATTTTCAATCGCCATAGTTCCATATACGGAACACTGACAGAACTGTTAAAAAATAAAAAATTATTTAAATTTATCCTTACTATGTTTCTTTACGGGTTTATTATATTTTTACTTTTATTACCTGAAGGTCTTATATGTTTTGCTTTTATTCTCATTAAAAATAGTACTATAAAGGTTTTATTTATAGCGATATCTGTCTTTTTTTGCTTGATCTCTATGAGCCTTCTAACGGTTATTGTATTTTTATATAATTTTATACCACCTGCCGTAATTCTGGAAAATCATGCCTTTTTTCAATCTTTCAGGAGATCTGCAATACTTGTAGCAAAAGATCCTCTGAAGGCCATAGCTGTCCCTTTTTTTTCAGGATTGCTTGTCCAGGTTATACAGGGGGCTTTTTCTGTGCCTTTTGCTTTTCTATCTATCTATATGGCATACAGTCATCCTTTAATACAGTTTCTCATACAACTGGTTCCTCAGATACTGGCAATAATCCTGGTGCCTCTTATTTTTACATGTAATACCCTTGTTTATTATAATATTCGTTTCAGAAAAGAAGGTTATGACCTTGAACTTATGGCAGATAAGACATTTAAACATTAATATTATTTTATTATTTGTTATATTTATTTTTGCCGGGACACAGGCTATGAACAGCGATGATTATTATAAAGACATAAGGAAAGCCATAGAAAATATTTCCTCTGCAGAGAAAGATATAAGAGACGGAAAAACATCGGATATAAATTTAGAAAAACTTCTTTCTGTAACTATTACAAAAAAAAGAGATGTCGCTGATTCCTGGATAATACGTGAAGCAAATCTGTTTAAATCATCTGAAAAAAAAGAAGAGAAATTGCTCTTATTGAAAAGAGTTAAGAGCAGACTTTATGCTTTAATGGAGTTACCGCCGGAAGAAAGACCGGTAAATAAAGATGATATAAAAAAAAGGATAAGATCCATATTGTTACAGAGACAGTTTCAATATTTTGATATTTATACATTTAAAGACAGGGTTGTGAGATGGCTTTTATCCATATCTTTTATAAAAGAGCTTTTAGAGATTATGAAGCTGGATAACGATAATAGCAGATACAGAACTATAATTTATATAATACTTGCCGTTGCCTCTGTAACAGTTTCATCAATAACGGGATTTCTGATTATATCTCTGAAACGACGATTTGCCAGCACAGTTATGGAAGGTTATAAAGGCACTTTTTATTCAAAAAAAGCAGATGCTCTGTTATGGGAGAAAAAAGCCCTTGAATTTTCGTCAGAGGGTAATTACAGACCTGCTCTTCAGGGCCTCCTTTATTCCCTTTTATTAAGCCTTGATAGAAAAGATATTATTGTTTTTGACGGTACGAAAACCAACATGGAATATATAAAAATAATGAAAAATGACTCTATGAAGAAAATCTCTGAAGTGTTTGAACTTTTTTGCAGTATTTATGATAGAAAGTGGTACGGCCTTGAAAACTGTTCAGAAGAAGAATACAGAGAAGCTTTTGAGCTTTTTAAAGACTGTTTGAGAAAGATTTAGAGATTATGAAATTTAAATGGTACTATATTTTATTTGCTATATTATTCATTATCTTTTTTATTTTTCTTATAGTTATTCTGTCTTTTTTCCCGAAAAAAAAGGTGGATTTTTCTTCTTACAGCACAGGGCCGGAAGGGACAAAAGGGGCATTTATGCTTTTATCGGAACTTGGCTTCAATGTATCACGTTATGAGAGAAGTTTTAATAGTCTTCCCGATGGAGTATTGCTTATAATAGAACCTGATTATGACCTTACGGAAATAGAAATTTTTTATCTGAAGCAATGGCTCTCCAATGGTAATACCCTTGTGTTTTTCTCTGAATATGATAACAGTCTCTATAAAAAATGGAATATGGAAGTGAAAGAAAGTAAATCTTCCGGGGTATTTCAGCCTTTGCACTCTTCCGGCCCCGTGTCGGGAGTGACTGATGTAAAGTTTACATCTATGTTCAGGATTGATGGTTTTACAGATGGCATGGTAGAATATTTCGGTGATATTACAGGCTCATTAATGGTAATATGTCCTGAAGGCAAAGGACAGGCGGTATTTATAACAGATAATACGTTAATTTCAAATAAATCCATAGGAAATCTGGATAATTCCTTATTACTGGTAAGTATAATGAACAGTTATGCAGGTAAAAACAGTAATATATTTTTTGACGAATATCATCATGGCTATGGTACTGTCGTATATGACAGAAAAGAGACACTCCGGACCTGGATGCCTGTTTATATAAAGGTTATAATTCTTCAACTTTTTCTTGCTATTTTTATATGTTTATTTGCCAGAAGTCTCAGATTTGGTTCACCTGTACCTTTATCTACAAAACCTTCCGGCCCATGTCAGGCTGAATTTGTTATATCCATGGCGAACCTTTTTATCAGAGCAGGAGGAAGAAAAGAAATTGCTGCCGAACTCTATTCGTCTTTTAAAAGAGATATTGTGAAAAAATTGGCCATTAAGAATCAGGAAGATTACAATGAAATTGCAAAAAAGGTTTCGGAACGAACCGGCCTTCCTTCCGGGCCTCTCGTAGAACTTATAAAATCAGCCTCTTTGGAAAGGGGCAAAATGAGTGAGAAAGAATTATTTAACTGGTATAAGGAAATGAAAAAATATAGAAAGGGATTTGGCAGTGAGCAGTGACCAGTGAGCAGTGACCAGTGACCAGTGAAAAGTAAAACTTATCCGTTACTACGCATCACGATAATTATAGAAAGGATCTTGATTAAATGTCCGTAAAAGATGTATTTACTCCCGTAACAGAGGAAATATCTAAAATTATAGTCGGTCAGGAAGAAGTTATAGAACTTCTCTATGTGGCTCTTCTTACAGAAGGCCATATTTTGCTTGAAGGCGTGCCGGGAGTTGCGAAAACACTTATTATGAAGACTCTGTCTGCAGTAATTGACTGTGATTTTAAAAGGATACAGTTTACACCTGATCTGATGCCGGGAGATATTTCCGGCACCCATGTGTTCAATCCTGCAAAAAGCGAGTTTTATCTGAAGAAGGGGCCTGTTTTTACAAATTTCCTCCTTGCAGACGAGATAAACAGAACTCCTCCCAAGACTCAGGCTGCACTCCTTGAAGCCATGGAAGAACGGCAGGTTACCATAGAAGGAGAAACCGTTGAACTTCCGTCTGTTTTTATGGTTCTTGCCACCCAGAATCCCGTGGAATATGAGGGAACCTATCCTTTACCTGAGGCACAGTTAGACAGATTTCTCCTCAAGGTAAATATTAAATATCCTTCGGAAAAAGAAGAAAATCAGATTTTACAGAACCACCACAGAGGGTTTAATCCACATAGATTTGACAGACTGAATATTAAAACCCTGGCAGATAGCAACAGGATTCTTGAGTGCAGGACAGAGGTGCAGAAGGTAAAAGTAGAAGAAAACATTTTTGACTATATAATAAAGATTACTGGCCGTACCAGGGAAACAGTAAACCTTATCCTTGGAGCAAGCCCCAGGGCTTCCGTTATGTTATTACTTGCTTCAAAAGCCCTTGCAGCTTTAAGAGGAAGGGATTTTGTCATACCTGATGACGTGAAATATCTGGCCTGTCCCGTGTTACGTCACAGGCTCGTCCTGAGGAGTGAAGCGGAAATAGAAGGAATTTCTGCCGATGATATTATTTTGAATATACTGGAAGGCATTGAAGTGCCCAGGTAGTGAGCAGTGAGCAGTGACCAGTGACCAGTGACCAGTGAATGGTGAGTAGTGAGTCAGTATGGGCGACTCACTGTGATCGCCCGGTACCGGCGAAAACACCCATTACGCATTGCGCATTACGCATTACGTGTCACGCGTCACGCGTCACGATTACAGGAGATTATTGAGTGAAAATAAACTTTATCCCTTCAAAGAGATTTATCTTTCTTTTATGTGCCGGCATAGTTCCCCTCGTTGCAGGCGGCTCATGGGTAGAACCTTTTATGATTTTTCTGGTCTATAATCTGATAGTTTTTACTATGGCCTCTGTGGATTATTTTTTGATTTCCCCTCATTTTATAGGTGTAAATCGTATCACAGAAGATAATTTTTCCATAGGAGTTAAAAATTCTGTTAAAATTTCCCTGGTAAACAGAGGCTTTTTTTCTCTTACTTTAGAGCTTAAAGATGATTACCCCTTTCAGTTTAAATCTGACAGAAAAAGAATTTTTGCTGTTACCATGTCACCGGGAGAGAGTCGTGAAATAGAGTATTTTCTGACTCCTTTAAAGAGAGGTAAATACAGTTTCGGCCATATTCATATCCGTGCATACAGTTTTCTCGGGATAACGGGAAGAAGAATTTCAATAGAAAAAAAACAGGAAGTAAGAGTATATCCTGACCTTCGGAATATATCCCGGTACCAGTTAATGGCCATAAAGGGACATCTTCAGAGAAGCGGCATAAAACCTGTAAGGCTCATGGGCCATGGGATGGAGTTTGAGAGTCTCCGCGAATATATGACAGATGATGAATACAGAACTATTAACTGGAAAGCCTCTGCCAGACGTGGACATCTTATAGTTAATCAATATGATGTGGAAAAAAGCCAGAATATTATGATTTTGATAGATGCAGGAAGGCTTATGACGGCTATGGCAGGGGAGATGGCAAAATTTGATTATGCGGTAAATGCCGCCCTTATGCTCTGCTATGTCTGTACCCTCAGGGGGGACAATGCGGGACTTATGGTATTCGGACATGATATAAAATTCTATGTTCCTCCCGGAAAAGGTAAAAAACACCTTCATATGATCCTTGAGACCCTTTATGAAGTTGAGCCAGGTTTTGTAGAGCC
>DAIOEN010000081.1:0-29591 GCA_036746235.1 Vulcanimicrobiota bacterium
GAAGAGGAATTTATTATATTTAAGAGGTTAATATTATAAATGGGAAAAGCAGACACAATAATTGAAAAACTCTATTTACATCTCGAAGATATGGCAAAAGATATTATCAGACAGAACCTGGATCTGTCCGTAAAAGAAAACCGGGATTTTTTGAATAACCCCGATGATGTAAACCATCAAAAACCAAAATGGCACCAGTTCGGCATTATAACTCATACTAAAATGGTGGAAAAAGCTTTCAGAGAAGAATTACCTGTTTACCTGAACAAATGGGGAATCAGAGACATGGCAGACATGCATCTCAATGAAGAAATAGACGGCATAAAAAAAAGAGACTTATTTATTATGACCATAATTCTTCATGATACAGGTAAATTTAAAGTAAGAACTATGAAGAAAAAAAATGGTCTTGCTACCTATTCCTTTAAACCTCATGAAAAAGCTTCAGGTGAAATTATCAGATCTGTTAAACCTGTACTGAAGAAAGACTTTTTGCTGACAGAAGATCAGATAGAATATATTGCCAAGTGTGCAGAACTGCATTTCGAACTGGGGCTACTCAGATATACGGGAAAGGATAGCAAAACCGGTTTCAATAGAGAATTTATTCACAGTGAAGTTTTCAAAAATACTGTTCTGGAATTTATATCAAAAAATCCTGATTTTAAATGGGAAATAGGCTTATTTTTTCTTGCAGATACACTCGGCAAAATTGATATAAGAATAAATGATGAACATAATAATGATGAAATTGAAAGAGTAAAAAAAGAGATAGAGGAAAAAAATTTACATGCCGGTATCATCAATGGTGTTTTACAGTTACCTGTAAATCTGGCAGCTGCGGAAGAATATTTCAGAATACTTTCAGAGGTGTAATATTCAGGATAGTGTTTTTTACGATAAGTAATTAATGATTGCACTTCAGGTTTTACAGTGCTATAATTCTTATATAAATTTCCGAATTTAGTGAAAAATAAAAAACAGGACATTATTCACTTTTTATTATTTACTCATTAATTACGAAACTAACTATAATATATAACTGGAGTCATCCTTCGTAAAAATATGTTTAAAAGTTTCAGAATAAAGTTATTTATTGTATTTTTAATTACAACAGTATTTATATCAGGTACTGCCATATATCTTGTGTACCGTATAGCAGTAGAAGCACAGCTTACAGGTTTAAGGAAAGCAGTAGTTGCTATAGCTTCAACTACTGCTTTAATGATAAACCCGGAAGAGTATAAAACGATAGATATAAACAACCCTGTATTTACAAAACCTTTCGATAAGGTTAACACTGTTATGAAATCAGTCCTGAATAGTAATCCTGACATAAAATATATTTATACATTGAATGAAACATCCGATCCGTCTTTATGCAGATTTGTAGCAGATCCCAATTATGCAGGAAGAGAGAAGATGAGTTATGAGGAAAAAAATGATATAGATTATAATGTATCTGAAATTCCTGAATTGAAAGATAAAACTGCATTTTCTCAACCTGTGGCGACAAAAAATCTTTATACTGACAAATGGGGGATATGGCTTACAGGTTACGCTCCTCTTAAAGACAGAGAGGGGAAAACTGTCGGAGTAGTAGGAGTAGATATGTCTGCAAAGAAGATAGCTTCCTTTCAAAGAGAGGTAAAAATCTGGACTGCTGTAGTGTTTGTTATAGCTCTCGTTATTTCTCTTATTTTAAGTATATGTATCTCTTCAACCATAAGTCTGCCAATACTTAAAATCGCAGAACATACGAAGGTAATTGCAGACGGGAATTTCAAGTCTAAAATAGATATAAAAACAGGAGACGAGATAAAAATCCTGGCAGATTGTTTCAATAATATGGTGGAAAAACTGGATGGTATGTTTTTTGAGCTTACAGATGCCCACAATGAGCTTAAAGACTCATATCTTGATACAATCCACAGCCTTGCAGTTGCTGCGGAATATAAAGATCAGGTAACGGCACAGCATCTGAGAAGAGTATGTGAATATTCCCGCATAATTGCGGAAAAACTCTCTCTACCGAAAGAGGATATTGAAAATATAAAATTCGGCTCACCCCTTCATGATGTCGGGAAAATAGGTATTCCTGACAGTATTTTACTAAAAAAAGATAAACTTACTCCCGAAGAATACGAAGTAATCAAGGAACATCCTACTTTCGGATATAAAATATTGAAAGAGTCCCGTTCTCCTTTTCTTAAAGCTGCCGCATTGATAAGTCTTACCCATCATGAAAATTTTGACGGCACAGGTTATCCCAATAAACTTAAAGGTGAAGATATACATATATACGGTCGTATTGTTGCTCTGGCAGATGTATTTGATGCTCTCACGTCTGCCAGACCATATAAAAAAGCTATGTCTCTCGAAGAAACACTGGATATAATAAAAAGTAAAAGAGGCACCCAGTTTGATCCGAAAGTGGTAGATGCTTTTTTTGAATGTCTGGATGAAATCAAAAAATATATCAGATTTGTAGAATGGACTGCAATATAAGTACCGTGACGCGTGACGCGTGACGCGTGACGGGAGGATACAAAAATTATTATAAAATTACGCGTCATATAAAAATGTTTAAAAGTTTCAGAATAAAATTATTTATTATATTTCTTTTAACTACAATAGCAGTGTCAGGCTCTACGATATATTTTATATACCGTATAGCAGTAGAGGCACAGCTTGAAGCTTTAAGGAAAGCAGTTCTTGCCATAGCTTCAACTACCGCATTGATGATAGAACCGGAAGAATTCAAGAAAATTGATCCCAGTAACCCTGTATTCTCTGAGCCTTTTAAAAAGTATAATAATTTACTCCATAAAGTCCTGGAGAATAACCCTGATATAAGATATGCCTATACACTGATTGAGACGAAAGATCCGAATATATGTAATTTTGTTGCCGATGCAGAGTATTTCGATAGAGACGTAATGACCGAACAGGATAAAAAGGAAGTAAATTACGATGTAAGTAAAATTCCCGAACTGAGAGATAAAGTAGCTTTTCTCAAAGCTGTGACGACAAAAAATTATTATAATGACCAGTGGGGAACATGGCTTACAGGTTATGCTCCTGTCAGAGATAAAGATGGTAAAACTCTGGCAGTAGTCGGCATAGATATGTCTGCATCAAAGATCTCATCTTTTCAGGAATATCTCACTCTCTGGAGCATCCTTATTTTTATCCTGGATGTGATTATTTCTATCATTCTGAGTGCTCTTATTTCTTCCACCATAAGTCTCCCTATTCTAAAAATTGCGGAACACACAAAGGAAATCTCGGAAGGGAATTTTAAATCCAGGATAGATATAAAATCTGAAGATGAGATAAAAAAACTGGCAGATTCCTTCAATACAATGGTAGATAAACTGGATCACATGTTTGTAGATCTTGCTAAAACTCAATCCGATTTAAAAGTAGCCCATCTGGATACGATATTTCGTCTTGCCCTTGCCGCAGAATATAAAGACGAAGCCACTTCACAGCATCTGAAAAGAGTCAGTGCCTACTCCCGCATAATTGCCGAAAAATACGGGCTTTCCGAAGAGGATCTGGACAATATAGAAATAGGAGCACCCTTACATGATATAGGGAAAATCGGCATACCTGATAATATTTTATTGAAAACAGAAAAACTGACAAAAGAAGAATATGAAATAATAAAAAAACACCCTTCCATAGGTTATGAAATCCTTAAAGAATCCAGATCCCCTTACCTCAAAACTGCTGCTCTGATCTGCCTGAAACACCATGAATATTTTGACGGCACAGGTTATCCAAACGGACTTAAAGGAGAGGATATCCATATATACGGCCGTATTGTTGCTCTCGCAGATGTATTTGACGCTCTCACATCAAAACGTTCCTACAAAGAACCATTTTCTATAGAAAAAACAGTAGATATGATAAAAAGTAAAAGTGGTACCCAGTTTGACCCGAAAGTTGTTGACGCTTTCCTTGAAAGCCTTGATGAAATAAAGAAATACATAAAGTTTTTTGAAGACAGTCCGGTGTGAAGTGAAGTGTAATCAGACAAATTATTTTCTTATTCCAGTGCCTTTCTTACCTTCCCGGCAAGCTCCTTCCTGGTAAAAGGCTTTTCTATGAACATAAGTCCTTCCTCAAGGACGCCATGATGGGCAATCACGTTGGCAGTATAGCCTGACATAAAAAGACATTTCATATTACTGTAAAGAGACATAAGTTTTTCTGCCAGGTCCCTTCCGTTCATTTCCGGCATTACCACATCTGTGATGAGGAGATTTATCTCTCCTGAATAGTCTTCTGCCATCATGAATGCATCTCCGGGAGTTTCGGCAGCGAGCACCGTGTATCCCAGTCTTTCAAGCATGATTTTTATCATGTCCATCATTTCCTTTTCATCTTCCACAAGAAGAACTGTTTCCGAACCTTTCTCTATTATCTCTTTTCTCCCTGTGTCATCTGACTCAAGCTCTTTTCCGAAAAAACGGGGTATATATATTTTGAACGTACTGCCTATTTCAGGCTCACTGTACACATTGATAAATCCATGGTTCTGTCTGACTATACCGTATACTGTAGCCAGTCCAAGGCCTGTGCCTTTTCCAATATCTTTTGTCGTAAAAAATGGTTCAAATATGTGTTCTATAGTATTTTTATCCATGCCGGAGCCATTGTCACTTACTGAAATCATTACATATTCGCCTGGAATAAAATCTCTATGAGAGGCACTATAATTACTGTCAACATTTACATTCTCTGTCTCTATTGTAACTCTTCCCACTCCTTTTATGGCATCTCTGGCATTTACACAGAGGTTTGCCAGAATTTGATCTATCTGTGAAGGATCTACCATTACAGGCCAGAGATTTGCTCCCGGCATCCAGGCAAGTTCTATATCTTCTCCTATGAGGCGTCTTATCATCCTGAGCATACTCGATACCGTATAATTCAGATTCAGCACTTTCGGTGCAATGGTCTGTTTTCTGGCAAAGGCCAGGAGCTGTCTCGTAAGATCTGCAGAGCGGTGAGCCGCCTTTTCTATGCCCTTCAGTGAATAATAGAGAATATGCCCTTCTTTAACCTCTTCCAGAGACAGTTCCGTAAAACCCAGTATGATGCCGAGCATATTGTTAAAATCATGGGCTACTCCACCTGCCAGGCGTCCCACAGATTCCATCTTCTGAGCCTGAAGAAGCTGTGCCTGGAGTCTTTCTTTTTCTTCTTCTGCCCTTTTTCTCTCTGTCATATCTGTGGCTATACTCAATGTGGCAGGAATATCTTTCCACATAACCTTTTTCGCGAAAACATTCAGAGGTAATATTGTGCCGTCTTTTTTTATGTGGCAAACTTCAAATGAAGCTTCTCCATATCTGTTTATATGTTCTATTCTCTCTTTAAAGAGTGCTGTACTCTCAGGCATATCTATATCTTTCACTTTAAGTGCCATGGATTCTTCCCTGCTATAGCCGTGAAGTTCGAAGGTTTTGCGGTTTCCATAAAGAAATTTCCCGTTAAAATCATGGACAGTAATAATTCCCGGCGCTTCGTCAAGCATATCTGCCATTAACCTGATATATTCCTCTGTTGTTTTATGTTCCACAATAGATTGAATACCTGTCAGAAAAGATGTAATCTGATCTATATCCTCCCTGCCATAGGGAAGTAGTCTGTTCGCCACTGCTGCCACAGATGTAATTTTTCCATGGGAGAAAAAAGGGACTACAAGGAGATTGGTTATAGCTACATGTCCGCAGGGAAGTCCTTTTTTCCCTCTATGATCTTCATTGTAGTCATTCAGAATAAAAGGCTTTCTCTGTCTTATGGCCTCTGCCCAGACTCCTGCTTTTTCAACGGGAAAATTAGATGGTTTATCTACCATAGAACAGTCTTTCATTGCTTCTCCTGACCAGGAATAAATGGTCATTACTGACTCATCTTCATTGATAAATCCGTAGAAGCCATAGTCACTCCCTGTCATTTTTGCAATAGTTGAAAGAATATGAGCGGAAATTGTTTTAATATCTGCATCTGCCATGGAAGAAACACCCCAGAGTGCCTGAAGTTTTGAGTAAGCTGACTCCAGTTCCTCTTCCAGGAGTTTTCTTTCTGTTATGTCCTGATTTACTGCCACTGCTCCTTCTATTTCCTGATTTAATCCAATAAGAGGCATGGCCCAGTTGAGCATAATTTTATGTGTACCGTCAAAACATTCTATTTCTATTAATTCTTCACAGGAAATCTCTCCCTTTCTTATTGCTCTGCTTACTGCCCATTCTTCAGGTTTTATAAGTTTTTTTGTATCGTACCACCAGCTTTTATATTCATAAAATTCTTCCGGTCCCACATATTTTGCCCCTGCCCATATCTCTTCTGCTGCAGTATTACTCTGAATGATTTTTCCATGTTTATCTGTTATCCATACCCCTACCGGCAATATTTCAAGTACCTTCTTCAATCTTGCCTCACTTTCTTTCAGAGCCTCTTCAGTCATCCTGCGCTCCGTTATGTCTGATGCAAAGCCAAGGAAATTCTTTTCATTCAGTTTTACTGCTTTTACTATCCAGTGTCTTACCTGGCCGGATTTCGTGATAAAACGACCTTCACCTGATGCTTTACCATGTTCAATAACAGTACTGAAATGTTCCATCGCTCCCGGTATATCATGGGGATAAGTCAGTTCTGTAAGATTTTTTTGCAATAATTCTTCTTCTGTAAAACCAGTTATTCTACATGCCGCATCATTTACGAGACGATAATTCCCCTGCTCATCTGCCAGGAATATGCCGTCAGGTGCATTTTCTATATAACTTCTGAATTTTCTCTCACTTTCTTTTAGAGCTTCCTCTGTCTTTTTCTTCTCTGTAATATCTTCAAATATTACACAGAAGCGATCCTGTGTATACCAGGGGCGGTAAACATTGCAGTGATAGAGTTTTCCTGTAGGACTGTGGTACATGTCAAAGATCTGAGAAATACCGCTTACGGCAACCTCACCGTATCTTTTTACCCATTCATTTTCTGTGTCGGGCCATACTTCATGAACTGTTTTTCCTTTTACCTCATGGTTTTTAACACCTGTAATCTTTTCATAGGCATCATTAATATAGACAAAACGATAACTGATGAAATTGCCTTTATCGTCAAATACTGATTCGAATATGACAAAGGCATTGAGCATGCTTTTCAATATCCACTGAAGTTCTTTCTCGTTCTCCCTGAGAGCTTCTTCTGTCTTTTTTCTATCGGTAATGTCCAGTGACATTGACAGTACTGACGGGATCTTATTTATCCCGTATTCAAAAGGAATCAAACGGTTCAGGAACCAGTATTCTTTATCTCTGATATGGACTTTTACCTCTCCTGTAAAGGGAATTTTGGAATTAAAAGTTTTCTGATAATTGGAAATAAGCTTTTCAGCTTCATGAGCAGGTAATAAATCACAGATATTTTTTCCTGTAATATCTTCCGATATGGCAGGGCTGAGATTTTTTACTGCCTGAGGATTGGCATAGAGGAAATAACCTTCTGTATCTATTATAGAAAGGGTATCTGTCATGGCCTCCACTACTGTACGATATCTTTCTTCACTTTCCCTGCGGCCGTTTTCGGCTCTTATTTTCTCTGTCACTTCCTGCAGGGTAAAAACCAGGTAAGTTACTGTAGAATTATTATCCTTTACAGGTATGAGGCTCCAGTCCCAGTATGTTATACCTTTCTCTGGATAGTCTGGAAATTCAAAAGGTTTTGCAGATACATAGAAAGGTTCCCCTGTATCTACGACTTTCTGAAAGATATTTTTATTTTCTTCGTGGGGGTAAAGGTCAAAATGATTCTTTCCGGGAAAGAAAGAAGGAGCGTAGCCACATGTGTCAGCATAGGCTCTGTTAACCCATATGAAATTAAATTGAGGATCAAGCAAAACTGACATAATGTGTGTATATTCAAGCACTGCAGACATAATCTGATTGGTTTTTAACAGATTTTCTTCACTTTTTCGGAGTAAATCTTCTGAAATTTTTCTGTCTGTTATATCAGACATAAGCCATATGGCTCTATCCTGTTCTGCATAGGAAAAGAATTCTATAAACCTTATTTCATTATTTTTTGTAAAGATTTCTACTGTACGGGAAGGGAATCCCTTTGTTTTATCAGTTTCATAGAGAATTCTTATTTCACTTGCTTTTTCTTTATAGAGTTTTCTGAACCATTCTTCAACAGTTTTTATTTCTTCTGAACTGTAGCCTGTGATTTTTTCTGCTGTCCTGTTCAGGAATACCTGTTCTTTTTCTACATAGACTGCACCTGACTGAAGTTTTTCTACCATAAATTTGAAGCACTTTTCATTCTTTTCAAGCAGTTCTTCATTCTCTTCACTTTCATGTACTTCATATGTTTTTCTTTCCAGAATTTTTTGGGACTCTATAAATACCCTTTCCCTTCCGGCTCTGGCACAGAGTTCCATGACATATTCAGTGGTAAAAGGTTTTTTTAGATAGACATCAGAGCCACAGGTAATCCATTTCAGTGCGAGATCCGATGTTATGTCTTCTGCCATCATAAGTAAGATACAACCAGGATTTTGAGATGAAAAATCGTGAAGTAATGTGTCTCCTTTATTGTCTGGAAGATTGTAGTTTAACAGGGCAATATGAAAGGAATTTTTTTTAAAAGCTTCTTTTGCTTCACATGCAGTCCTGGCAATATGGACTGTGTAATCATGGTTTTCAAACATATTTTTTATATCATAAGAGAGATTTTTATCATGTTCCACTATGAGGACATAAGGTTTATCCGGCTTTTTACCATCCAGAAGGACTTTTACCTGTTCTATAAAATGATTTTCCTCAAAAGGATATGGCAGAAAGGCATCTGCCTGAAGATCTGACATAATATCTACAGTCATATTTTCGGAGAAGACTGAAGAAATCACCATTACAGGTACCTTACTGAAGGGTTCAAAAGCATGGGAACGTATTATGTGGCAGAATTTCCATCCGTCAATCAAAGGCATGTAAAGATCTGTAATTATGACTGACGGAGGTGACTCTTTAGCCAGGGTTTTCAGGGCAATTTCTGCCTCTGTGAAAGTCATTGAATCAATACCGTTTCTTCGTAAGAGACTGGATAGAAATTCCAGCATATTTACGTCTCTGTTGATTATCATGGCTGCGGCAGAACATGTCACTCTACATGTCATATCTTTCCCTCCTGTATTCCTGTATGGTGCGACTTTGAAAAATTTCTCTCTCTTACAGAAAAAGTCCTTTCCTAAATTTTATTTATTTTCAGTTATTTCAAGACTTTTCACTGACTCACTCTTCTCTCATTGCCTGTGCGGGCGACGTATTTGCCATTTTTATAGAGGGGTAAATACCTGCCAGGATAGAAGCAGATAGTGAAATTATAAAAGCCTGAAGCAGTATACCGGGGCTTATAACCATTTCCATTGTCCATCCGAACGACATCCTGTTTATGACAAATATAAGTACTATAGCAATCAAAATACCAAGGGCAATGGCCATAAAACCGGCAATAATACCTGTGAGTGCCGTCTGTATTATCACAATCTTCCATACCTGCACCGGTGTAAGACCTGTAGCTCTGAGAACTGCTATCTCTTTTGACCGTTCAAGCTGAAGTGCCATTAAAGCACTCAGTACCCCTATGAAAGCCACTATAATTGAAAGAATTCTCAATACATCTGTTATAATAAATGTTCTGTCAAAAACACCCAGTGTTGTTTCCCTGAGTTCTCTGTTTGATTGCACTGCTATTACCTGATCCGCCCCTGTCTCACCTTCCAGTTTATCTACAAATTTATCTATATCTGTTCCCTCTTTCACATATATGGCAAGAGAAGAAACATTCCTGTCATCCCAGAATTTATCGTACGTTTTTCTGTTCATAACAATTATGCCCCTGTCCGATGTATAATCATAAAAAATACCTGCTACAGGAAAATGATGTTCTCCCCTGTCCGTGGACAGATGAATCTTAGAGCCTGTTTTTGTACCGTGAAGATAGGCATATGGTTCTGATACGATGACTTCATCTCTCTCTGTAAACCCGGGCCATATGTCTTTACCTTCTTTAAAACGAAAAGAATGGCAGGTCTGGTGGTCAACTGTAATTGCTATGAGCTGGTTCAATCCTTTTTCAGATTCTACCATAACGCCTCTGTAGGTGCTTATAAAAGAAATCTCAGGGAGAGAAGAGAATTTCTCTATTACTTTTTTGTCAAGTGTCAGGTCGGAACGGCTGTAAACAAGACTTGGAGGAGATACATATATATCGGCTTTAAGAAAGGTTTCCATCCAGATTATTACTGCATGTCTGAGGCTTCCTACCATAATCCCCACACTTACCGTTACGGAAACAGCTATCATGAGAGCAGCAATTGCAACAGACGTACGGCTCAAAGAAGAAATAATACCTCTTGCCGACATAGAACCGATAATCCCGAATAAAGCACGGGTAACAGGTGTTAAAAGGACTGTAAACATTACAGTAACCAGGGGGGTGAGAAGGGCGGCACCCAGGGTTATAACAAAGAGTGAACCTATACTGAATAGAAGGCTTTTTTCTGAAAAAAATATCATAACCGCCGCCAGTGCGATTAAAGATATACCTGTTATTGATTTTGAAAAAAGAGTAAGATGGAGTCTTTTTTCCGATTCTGAACGTCTTATTACAGTCTTTGGAGGTGCGGAAGTGGCTTCCAGTGCCGGTAGTAATGCTGCAAAGAGTGTTGCCAGAATCCCCAGTATAATACCTTTAAAAATAATAAAAGGCTTTATTGATATATGAGTCACAGAGATAACAAAATATATATCATTTATTGCCTTTGATACAAGTGTAACCATGCCTTTTCCAAGACAGATTCCGGCGCCTATACCGGCAATCGTTCCAATTACACCTGTAATAAGAGCTTCACCCAGTATAAGAGCAAATATTTCCTGTGCCGTAACACCTGTAGCTCTCAGCATACCAATCATGGTGCGTCTCTGGACAACAGAAAAGGTCATAGTATTATAAATAAGAAACATTCCTACAATCAGTGCAAGAGTGCTCATGGCAGTCAGATTGAGATTAAAAGCTTTAGTCATATGTTCTACAGCCTGAGTCCTTTTTCCTGAAGGACTTATTTTCATTGTAGACGGAAGCTTTTTCTTTATGTACTCCAGTTGCCCTTCATCAGATATAATAAGATCTATAGAACTTATACGACCGGCACTGTCCGTTATTTCCTGGGCAGTGGCAATATCTGTAACCATTAAATTTTCCATAGCTTCTTCTGTGAATTTATCGGCAGGTTCTATAAGACCTGTAAGTAAGATTTTATGTTTCAGACTCCCTGCTCTTACGGTAAAGGAGTCTCCCGGCTTAAGTCCGAGCTTTTTGGCTCTGTGAGAAGAAATAATTGCAGTAAATGGTTCAGTCATAAAAGGGATCAGATTTGCCAGGGAATTGCCTTTTATGCCTTTCAGATAGGGGCGAAATTCGCTGTCCACTACAGGATCTATTCCGATAAGTTGCAGAACCTGTCCTTTATAGTCAGGTAATGATAAAAAACCTTCAATCAGTGGGGCACAGTGCCGTATTTTTTCTTCCACCCTGAGTTTTCTGTAAAACTCTTCAGGAATGCCCCCCGGCGGCCCTGTTATTTGATGGGTAGATTTTCCTGTCACAGTCTGTGTGGATATGGAAAAAGCCTCTTTTGAACTTTCATTTGCAATATCCATAGATATTGCTACTGCCACACCAAGGGCTATTCCTATAATAGATAATAAGAATTGCCAGATATGGATTCTTATATAACGGAGACTTGATCTTATGAGTATATGCTTCATATCTTTAAATTATCCTGTTTCTACGTCTACTCCAAGAATATGAGCGATAAAATCCATGACATCCTGTCCGTCTTTGATTGAATGAGGCACAATTTTGACTGTTGTCTTACCGAATACAAGATCCAGTCTGCCTGTTATTCTTCTGCCGGAAGAAGACACTACCCTTACAGGCTGTATTGCAGTAAGCTCGTTCCATGAGACCCTTTTTTTGTTCCTCATGGTTATACCGTCCTCATCAACAACCGAGGGCCAGCACCTTGAGGAAAACCACATGCCTATGGCAGCCACTCCGAAAGAAAATAAACCGCCAATAATCATAATAGAGATAAAAGAGCCTGAGAAATGAACATCTATTTTTTTCATTACATGCCACCCTTTTCGGCAAAAATATATATAAGATCATTTTCACACAGTTTATTTCCTTTTTTATATTATGAATATTCTCCGATTTTCTTCAGAATTCCTACATTTTTTTTATCTTTATGGAGTTTTTTCACGACAGATAGATTCACTTTTACTAAAAAGCGAATAGTAAGTAAAATCCCATTTTTTTCACTTTTCCTTTTCAATTTTTCACTATAACGGCTATGCCCGGTTCAAGCACAACGAAATGAGAAGCTGTTCCTCCTGTGACGTATAAACGCGTTACGTGTTACGATTCTCATATAAAATATTCTGTGACAAATTTCTTTTTCCATTGTATGCAAAATCACCTGTCATTTTCACAGGTAATCCTGTTGTAGGATTAAAATAAAATTATATATAAATTTGAAAGAAAATATGATAAAATTATAAAATTATACTTTTGCGAAATTTTGAAAAATCTTTGTCTCGTAGGGGCAATCCTCCAGGGTACCCTGCAGGGTAAAATATGGCTTTGTTAAAAAAATGCAAAAGTATAGAATTCAAAAGTATAGAATTCAATAGAAAGAAAGAGAGGATCTTTATTTGACTACCTGTAATTATTGTAATAAAGAAGTTAATAATGAAGCCAGATTTTGCGAAGCCTGCGGACATAATATAATTCTTTCTAAACTGGAAAGTGGTGATACGCTCTATCATAATAGATACATAATTGTGTCACCTCTTGGTTCCGGTGGCATGGGTTCAGTTTATCTTGCAGAGGATCTGAACCTTGATAGTACAAAATGTGTTATAAAGGTTATGACGGATGAGTTTAAAGATAGCTCTGAAAGAAATTATGCCATACAAAAATTCAAAGATGAAGCAGTTATGCTTGCAAGGTTGAGGCATAATAACCTCCCTGTAGTCCAGAATCATTTTATCGAAGAAGGACTTTATTGTCTTGTCATGGATTATATACAGGGGCAATCACTGGACGAGATACTTTACGATGCCATTTCAAAGGACTGCCTTCTTTCAGAAGAACTGGTAGTAAACTGGGCTGTACAAGTCTGTGACATACTCAATTATCTGCATACAAGAAATCCTCCTATAATACATAGAGATATTAAACCTGATAATCTCATGGAAACTGTTGATGGAAGAGTAGTCCTCATAGATTTTGGAGTTGCCCGTATTTTAAGTAAAAAGAAATCAGGCTCTTTTGTTGGTACTGCAGGCTATGCAGCACCTGAACAGTATACAGGCCTGGCCTATCCTCAGAGCGATATTTTTGCTCTCGGAGGAACACTTCATCAACTTCTTACAGGATATGATCCCGCAGATGCTGATGAATTATTAAAAAGCGATATATTTACCTATCCTCCTCTGGAAGAGTTTCGTGATGATCTTACTCCCGGAATTCAGGAGATAATTTTGAAAGCTATGGCAATAAAAATAAAAAATAGATTTGAGTCTGCAGGTGAAATGAAAGATATTCTTCTTAGATTCAAGGAAAATCCTTATGAAATTAAAGCTCCTCTTAAAACTAATAAAAGCCATTCTCTGAGATTGAAGAAGAAAATCGCCGAACTTGGTAAAAAATACTCTTCCTCTGCAAAAAAAATAGATTCTGAACCTTTACTGCCAGAATGGTTAAAGTTTAGCAAAGATGTAATCAACCAGGAAGAACTTGTATCTATAAAAGAAGGGTTGTCCAAAATAAGAGGCCTGGATATAGGATCGTATGAAATAAAACTTTTACAGGTAGACATAGATGATGAAGGTCATATCTATCCGAAGGTAATAAGTTCTGAAAGGACGCCGGAAAATTCTATTTCTTCCGGTATAATAACAAATCCTGAAGTTATAAGTAAAATTGTAAAATCAATGATAAAAGACCATAAAGATCTTGAGGTTATAACATCATTATCACCTTATTCTTATTCTATAAGGACAATAAAGTTCCCCTTTACTCCGGAAGAAAAACTTTCAGAAGCTCTTTCTCCCGGTCTCAAGCAACTTATCCCTTTACCCCTTGAAGACTGTCATGTAGAATATGAAATACTTTCTTCTTCAATAGAGGGGAATGAAAAAAATATGAAAGTAAGGGTAACTGCTACAAGGAGAAGTGCCTATGAAAATCTCAAAAAAACTTTAGAGCTTGCAGGTCTTAAATCTGATAATATAGTTCTGGAAGCCTGTGTCCTTACCATCCTTTCCAGAGTTATCATACAGGATGAATATAAGAAAAAGAATATAGCTATAGTAAATATGGGTTCTGACGGAACTTCCTTAAATCTTATAAAAGATGGAATACTTGCTCAGAGCAGTTTTTTCCCCTGTGGAGGGAAGAAGTTTACTCAGGCTCTTATGCAGGCAGAAGGAGTAGATTTTGAGAAAGCAGAAGAAATAAAAAAGACAGAATGTGATGCTGATATAACATGGTCAAAATCGACAGGCTTCCTTCAGATATTAATATTATATTTCAGAGACTGGAGAAATGAAATAGAAAAATCACTCAAATATTTTGGCCCTGATTATAAGATTGATAAATTTGATTCAATAATATTCTGCGGCGGAAGTATGCAGCTTAAAAACCTTCATAAATATATAAGCAATCAGTTAGGTATTAATTCAGATAAATTTTTTCTGCCTAAAAGTAAGTCTAATATTCCAGAAATAAAGAAAGAATTAATTCTGGAAAAAGGTCCTTCCTTAATGACTGCGATGGGATTGGTTATCAGTTATTTTAAAGATATAAAAGAAATTGAACAACTGGCAGGTATAAATAAAAAACTTTACAGGCTTACTTCTCTCAAACTTGGAGAAACATCTTTACCTGAATCTATTCTTTCCCAGGATGCTCTTTTAAGCAAAGAGATGTTAGATGAATTTAAAAGATATATGGTAGAAATTGGAGGCCCTATGGCAGAAATAGTCTTCGACGAATGTATTAAAAAGACCGATTATAAAAAAGAAAGTATTCCTTATGAAAGTATAGATATGTTGATAAGAAAATTTATAAAGGAATTTAGTCTATCTGAAAATAAAGCACTGGAGTTAAATAGAAAAATTCAGGAAATAACATCTTCCAGAATTGAAACAGATAAGAAAGATACTACTAAAAAACAACATTCCACTGCTATTTTACCATCAGTGTTGACCATGGAACAGTTTGAAGAATTTAAGAGTCATCTTGTTTTAGCCGCAGGCCCCATGGCGGAACTAGCAATGAATGACTGTATTAGAAGGGCCGGCTATGAACCGGATGGTGTTCCACATGAAAGTTTGAACAGTCTTATAGATACTTTTTCCATAGAGTTTAATCTTTCTCCGGTAAAGGTTTCAATATTAAAAGATCATCTGAGCAAGTTAAAAGTTAATAAAAATTGTTCCATTTCAGAAAAAAATAAACTTGAAAGTAATAAATCGGAACTACCCGGAGTAATAAATAAGGAAACCTTTGAAAAATTGAAGACCTATCTTACGTCAGTTTCAGGTCCTATGGCAGAAATAGTATTGGAAAAGTGCATAAAAAAGGCCTGTTTTTCTCAAGATTCTATCCCATGTGAAAGACTTGATGATATAATAGAAATGTTTATTAAAGACTTCGAACTTTCCGGGAGCAAGGTCGCAAGTATAAAGGAGAAAATAAAGGATTTAAAAAATGGCAGAAGTGCAGGAGAAGGAGAAAGTAACATAGAAGTAAATGAGAAAAACGAAATAAAGAAAAAAGGATTTTTTTCAAAATTATTTGGTTTTGGTAAGAAATAGGCTATAAGTAAAAATATCGAGGAGGAAATTTATGTTTAAAAAATTCAGTATTACAACAGTACTCATTGTTCTCATATCCCTTATCTCTCTAATTACATCTATATTTTATACAATTTATTTTTATTCAAAAGTAAAAGAAGAAAGTATAAGAGGAATAGATAATATATTAATTACAAGTGCAAAAGCAGCAAATCGTATTCTTGGTGAATCTTTTCATGAAAGAGCTAAAGAAGAATTTTCAATTAACTCAGAAGAAGATTATCAGAATATTCTCAAACTTACAAATATAGCAAAAGATAATAATTTAAATTATGTTTATACCTTTATTGAATATAAAGGGAAAGTGTATTTTACATCTTCAAGTTCTACAGATGAGGAATTGAAAAATAAAAGTTACGACACATATTTTAATGAATATACAGATGCGAGTCCAAAATTATTCGAAGCTTTTAGAACAGGGAAAGTTATCTTTGATGACTCACCTGACAAATACGGACATTTCCGATCAGTTTTTATTCCCCTTAAAACCAGAGATGGAAGAACCTATATATCAGGAGCTGATATAAATATAACTGAAGTTGAAAACAAAATCAAACAGTCCCTCATAATTTCCATAAGTGTGGGACTTATTATATTTATTCTCGGTCTTCTGTTTTCAATATTGATCGCTAATTTAATTACAAAACCTCTCAGGGATATTACAGATATTGCAGATCAGTTAAGTCTTGGTAAAAGCCTTGATAAGGAAATCAATATTGGAACCTTTAAAGAAATTAATATGCTGAGCAATTCTCTCGACAGGCTCAGAACAAGTATGATTTTTGCAATGAAACAGGTTAAGAAGGATGAGTAATGAAAAGGAAAAATAAGTAAAATCCTATTTTCCCATTTTTCACTCTAACAGCCATGAGGTGTTTATAATGGACAGTTCATCAAAGCCTTTGATATTAATAGTAGATGATACGCCAAGAGTTCGTCAGGCCATATCATATCTTTTAAGTAAAAAGGATTACGAAATTTCAACTGCAGGTAATGCCGTAGAAGCTATGAATTTGCTGGGTGAAAGGCCTGCCGATCTTATTATCCTTGATGTGATGATGCCTGAAACAGACGGTTTTGAACTCTGCAGACAGTTAAAAGAATATAAAGAAACAAAAGACATACCTGTAATTTTCCTGACTGCCAAAACCACCCCTTCCGATATAGCAAAAGGACTGGCAACAGGAGCAGTAGATTATATAAAAAAACCATATAACAGTGAAGAACTTCTGCTGAGAGTGGAACTTCATTTAAAGCTGAAGAAATCAAAAGACAATGAAAAAAACCATATGTTACGGCTTAAAACCCTTTTTGAAAAGTATAAAGAAATTTCTTCCTGTGAAGCATGTAAGAAATTCTTCAATGAAGATTATCTGAAGGAAATGGAAGAATATATTAAAGGATACGAGCAGGGTTTATAAATAGATGATTGACAGAGTTGAATTAAATATCATTAAATCTGATAAAAATAGTAAAATACTTGTAAGTGCATGTCTTGCAGGAGAAAACTGCCGGTATGACGGTAAGAACTGTCTGAATAAAGATATAAAAAAACTGGTTGATGCCGGTAAAGCTATTCCTGTATGTCCGGAAGTTCTTGGAGGTCTTCTCGTTCCCAGAATACCGGCGGAAATAAACGGTTTTGACGAAAGCAAAAAAATAATTAACACACAGGGAGAAGATGTGACGGAGTTTTTTAAAAGAGGTGCCCAGAAAACCCTGGCCATAGCGAAAGAAAAAGAGGTTAAATATGCCATTTTGAAGTCCAGAAGTCCTTCATGCGGCAATGGAGAAATATATGACGGAACCTTCAGCGGTAAACTCACAAAGGGAGACGGAGTAACTGCCATAAAGCTCAAAGAAGCAGGTGTTACAGTCATATCTGACGAAGAATGGCTTTCTATCTGTTAAATTATTTAGATAAACTACGTCTACATAATTTTCATCTAAAGCTTTATTTTTGACCGGAATTTTCGGGATTAAAGAATTACCGGAATTAGAAAATTCAATTAAAGTAATTCTATTTATCATCCTGGTAATCCCATAAATCCTATAATCCTGGTCAAAAATGAAAATTCCTGTACCGTTAAATTATTGATTTTCCGTTAAAATCACTGTATAATTTCTTCGCATAAATGAAATCATGAGGTATTGCGGTTATGAAATTCAGGTCTTATCTTATTATTTTTATTATTTTACTCTGTACAGGAACCTTATATGCACAGATAAAGTATGAATCCATTGAAACACTTTATTCCGATGATTTTACAGACTGGGATATTATTATGTCTGGAGGAAGCGGGATAATAGAAACTGTTTATAAAGATGATTACAGTGAATGGCATATAACACTTCCGAAAGGGAAAGGAACATTATCTACCATATATACAGATGATTACAGTCAGTGGGAATATAAAATAAATGGCAAAATATTAACAATCGAAACAGCCTATGTAGATGATTTTACATGCTGGAAAATAAAGGGAGATAAAATAAAACTCACAGCAGAAACCATTTATCCGGATGATTTCAATTCCTGGAAGGTAACAGGGGCAGGTACAATGGTGATAGAAACAGTTTACAGCGGAGATTTGAATCAGTGGAACATAGAGGATAATATGGATAAAAAATTCGATGATAATCTGAAGATAGCCATAATATTTCCATGTATAATTTCTGCAATAATCAACAATAATTCTTTACTTTTTTAAAAAGTAAGAGTAAAATTAATAGAAATAAGGAAGGTTAAATATGTTTATAAAAAAAATATCTTTAATAATTTTTTTCATTTTATTGTCTGTGATCACTGGTTTACCTGCTAATGAACAGGTATTTTTAACCATTGATGCACCTCATACAAAAAAACTGGATATAAATCTACCTCTTATTAATTGCCCCGAAGATGACACATTACCCCGCAACTGGCGTATGTGTACAGATATATTGAAAAACAATGAGAATATCCCTGTGCCATCACTGGAAGGTTATAACACATTAAATATATCAGGAAGCGGTTCTTTTTCCGCCGGCCAGTTTGAAAAACTGAGGGAGGCACTGGGAGACAGAAAAGTAATAATTATAGATCTGAGAGAAGAATCGCATGGGCTGCTCAATAATATGTGTGTAAGCTGGTATAAAACAACCAATAATCTCAATGAAGGTAAAAGCCTGGAGGAAATCTCATTAATTGAAAAAAATCTGCTGAATAAATTAAAAGATGATGGAAAAACTGATATAGATCTTATTTTAAAAAGACCTGATATGTTAAATGCTGACACATGGAACGTAAAAAAAATTCCCGTAAAAGTGGAACAGGTTATGACAGAAGAAGAACTTGTTACGGAATACGGTTATGGCTATTACAGAATTCCTGTAACAGATCTTCGGAGACCTGAAGATAATGAAGTAAATGATTTCATTAATTTCTACAAAAATCTCTCAGGTGACACATGGCTACATTTCCACTGCAAGGCAGGCAAAGGAAGAACAACAACCTTTATGGCCATGTATGATATGATGAAAAACTACGATAAGGTAAAGAAAGAAGATATTATCAACCGTCAGTGGATTTCGGGGGGTCTGAATCTTATGGATATTGATGATCCCGGAAATATAAATACGGAATGGGCAAAAGCAAGACGTGACTTTATTTTAAAATTTTATGATTACTGTTCTCAGAACGGACCTGATTATAAAATCGCCTGGACTGAATGGTTGAAAGGAAACTTATCTGAAAATTAATAAAGAAAAAAGATGCGAATTTATCGCATCCATAAAGAGGTTATTTAACATAGTAGTAGACTCTCTCATAACCTTTGAATTTCACTGTTTTTACGACACCCATTTTCTGAAAGTTTCTCAGATCATGTTTTAGAAGCTCGTCATTTATGCAACCTTTAAAGTATCGTCTGAGATCTGTAAGACTCTGAGATTCCCTCTTGAGTTTTTCAAGAATCTGGGTACGTCTTTTCTCTACATTCTGTCTGAAAAGTGAGAAAACTTTCATACTCATCACCCCCGCAAATTTCATATAAAGTAACAGTGTTACATGGTTTATAGTAGTAATAATTTTATTTTTATTCCATGAAAATAAAATTTTTATCTAAAAATAAGAAAAATATTCTTTTATTACAGGCGGCATCATGATAATATAATAAGGGAGGCGATAAAATTCAAAAGGGGGATTATCAGTTTTCTATTCTTCCCATATGCTGTTTTATTAATTTACCTATTTATTTTTATATTAAAATTTCTGTCCGGCTATGACTATATTTAATGTTCCTTCAGAGCTTCCTCCAGTTCATTTTTCATAGTTCTTACCTTATTATTTCCCGGTTCAATCTGTAAAGCATGATTTAAACAATCAATTGCGTCTTTATATTTTTTCTGTCTTTCCAGTGCTATGGCTTTACTGATCCAGCCGTTGATTTCTCCCGGATTGGTCTCTATAACCTTATCAAAACATTTTATTGCTTCGTCAAGATGTCCATTCATGCCAAGTTCTGCACCTTTATTAAGCAATGCCGGAGAATAGGAAGGATTAAAAGCTAAAATCTTATCATAACATTTGATTGCTTCCTCTGCTTTATTCTGTTTTCCAAGAGCATTGGCTTTATTATAAAGGGCGGGAATAAATGTCGGATTATTTGCAAGAGCCATGTCATAACATTTAATTGCTTCTTCATATTTTCCCTGTTTTGACAGGGACGTACCTTTATTATTAAGAGCATCATTGAATTTCGGGTCAATCTTAAGGGCTATATCAAAATATTTCATGGCTTCTTTATACTGTCCGCCATTGGAAGAAATCTCCCCTTTAAGGAGCCAGCCATGTTTATTTTCAGGGTCTATTTTTAAAGCTCTTTCACAGCATTTCAATGCTTCTTCCGATTTTCCCTGGTTAACCAGAATTGCTCCCTTATTAATCAGACTATCCAGAAAATCAGGTTCTATTTCCAGAGCTTTATTAAAACATTTAATGGCTTCTTCAGGATTTCCCATTGCATTGAAGACATTTCCTCTGTTATTCCATGCAGATGCATAATCAGGAGCAAATTCTATTATTTTATCATAACATTTAAGTTCTTCGTCATATTTCCCCAGTTTATCATAAGCTATACCTTTTGCATTCCATGCCTCTCTGCACTCAGGATCAAACTCTATGGCTTTATCGTAATATTTAATAGATTCTTCGTAATTACCCTGCTCTCTGAATATCTCACCTTTACCGAAAAAGGCATAAGGATAGGAGTTATCTATCTCCAGTGCTTTATCATAACACAGAAGAGCTTCTTTATATTTTTTCTGTTCAGCCAGAGTCTGCCCTTTACCTCTCCATGCATCAGGCAAAGAAGGGTTCAGTTCTATAGCTTTATTAAAAGATTTAAGAGCATCTTCATATTTACGGGCTTTATGTAACAGTCCTCCCATGTTCACCCGGGCAGTCACATAACCGGGATCAATTTTAAAAATTCTATCGTAACAGCCGAGAGCTTCGTCATATTTACCCATATCTCCCAGTGTTAAAGCCATATTATTCCATGCATCTATATAATTCGGATCTGCTTTTATAGCTTTATTATAATATTCAAGCGCTTCTTTATATTTGCCTTTATGATGCAATGTTAATGCCCTGTTTGTAAGAGATTTCAGATCATTCGGATCAATCTGAAGAGCCCTGTCAAAACATACAATGGCTTCGTCATATTTTCCGAGAAAGAAAAGGGCAAGTCCTTTATTATGCCACGATTTTATATAATTCGGATCAAGTTCTACAGATTTTTCATAACATTTAACAGATTCCCTGTAATTTCTCTGTTTGTCAAAATCCTTGCCTTTGTAGAACCAGCCTTCTGCTGTCTCATTCTGAGAATTTTCCGAAGGGGTATTCTGAACAGGAGTGGGCATGTTCTGAGCCTCTCTGTTTTTACATGATGAAATAAAGATTGAAGTGATTAAAAGAAGTAAAATCAAAAAAAATTTCATTTTAAATAACCTCCAGATTCGTGACGCGTAACGCGTAACGCGTGACACGAGGATATTGATTGGTCTAACAATTTGCCGGAGTTGTTTTTTTGCAGTCCTTAATAAAAAAAATTACACAGATTCTTTCATATTGTATTTTTCGCAGTTTACAGCTTTAAGGGATGCAAAAGTCCAGTAATTATCAGAAAAGCCTGCACATTTCCCCGTGCCTTTACTATCAGGTTCCATAAAATAACTGCAATTATTACATTCAGGCATTAATTTAAAATTCTCACATATATTTCCTTCAACAAGTATTTCCTTACTGTGAAAATTACATATGCCTTTTGCCACATCAACCGGTATAAAATTAAGACAATCAATGTGTTTTAATTTTAATTTGTTCATTATTATTTCTCTCCCTGCAATATAAATCGTGATGCGTGATGCGTAATGCGTGATGCGTGTTTTCACCGGTATCTGGGCGACCACAGGGGGTCGCCCCTACGACTCACGACTAACTATCCATGTTCCGTCCTTGCAATAACTTCATCCTGAATTGGTTTCCCTATTTCAACCCAGTACTGGGTAAATCCTGCAACCCTTACCATGAGTTCTCTGTAATTTTCAGGATGTATCTGGGCATCTTTTAACATATTCGAATCAACTATATTATACTGAATATGAAAACCGCCGCGCCTCATGTAAGATCTGGTAAGTTCCAGGAGTTTCTTTGCACCTTCTCTTCCTTTTACTGCCGTAGGGTGAAGCTTCAGATTTAACTGTGAATTCTGTGATTGAGAATGATCCCAGCAGGTAGCAGACTCAAAGAGGGCATAAATACCGTTTCTGTCTGTACCGGGACAGGCAGACAATGAACCGTCTGCATAGGTAGTGCCGCAGAGTCGCCCGTCTGCCGAAGCAAGAGTTATTGCCCCCTGTGCCCCATGAGTGGAAACAGATATCTGACAGGAATACATCTTTTTACCGTAAAGGGATTCGTAGTTTCTGCACACGGCACAGAACCATAATTCATATTGTCTGAATAATTCATCTACAGAAGGATCATCATTGCCGAACTTTGGAGCACTGAGACAGTCATGATAGAGTTGATCGTATTTACCGTTTTTACCCTGTTTCTTCACCTGAGAAAAAATAGAAAAATTCCCTGTCTCCCCTGCCGGTATGAAACCGAAATTATTTAAAATACCATCTTTTATTTCGTCAGGGGAATATTTTTTATCGTCATAAACAAGCTTTTTCAGAGCTGCCATAGAATTTATGGCACTTATCTGACCGCAGGACTCAATATTAAAGGTGCCGTTATATCTGTAACCGAGGTTTCCTATATGATGTCCATCTTTTAAACAGTCAGGCTTCAACATGGAACTAAATACTGACATATTCTGTTTTCTCCATATATCATGCTGTATGTTATTACATTTTACAAGGCAATCAACGATAATCTCATAATATTCTTTAAATGTTTCCCATAATTCTTCATAAGTAGAAAGTTCTTTATTATGAGGAGGCAAAACCTGTGATTTTGTCCTGTGATCATATCCGTTAAAAAGAACCAGTTCCAGAACCTTCGGATTGGCGATAAAATGGACACCCACACTTGTAGGCTGCCCCGCTCCTCCCGGTATTACATAAGTTTTTCCGTTAAGAGTAAGTTCATGCCACGAACAGGGGGATGTTTCCAGACATCCTCCTATAGCTACCGATCTTGCTTCTTCAACTGTCATACCTTCAGATCCGTACTGGTTTAAAAGAAATTCCATTGCGAGACGGTTATTCATCCATGCAGGATAACCTGTACCTGTTTTGATGGATTCCACTGCGTGAAGCAGGAATTCTTCAGGGAGTTTTTCATCATATAAAACAGAAAGAGTGGGCTGTGGAGTTTCACATGTCATACCGGCTTTCACTATAAGATATTCCAGTCTGTTTACGGCAGACTGACCGTCTTTTGTGAGACCTCCCATGCTTAAATTATTAAATGTATTTCCCGAAAGTACTCCTCCTACGACACCCATAGAAGCGAAGCAGTCTATACATGTCATTTTTACTCTGTAACATTCAAGTAATTCAAGGACTTCATCTTCCGTTGTACGGCCTGAGAGAATATCCTGTTCAAACCAGGGGTACAGAACCTGTCCCAGACGGCCGGGAGAAAGTCCTGAAATGGCGTCTTCATTGAGTACTGCAATATGTATGAGATAGGCCATCTGAAGTGCTTCCCGGAACGTTCCCGGCTGGTGATGGGCAATCCTGTTCATAGAATCAGCAATATTTTTATATTCTTTCTTACGTTCAGGATCAACCGCTGCCAGAGAAAGCCTCTGTGCCTCTTTTGCATAATTGAGATGCCATGCCTGAATGCCTTCCAGTATCAAAACAACAGAACGGTAAAAATAAAGTCTGTCCATGCCGGCAAGTCCGTCTCCGTCCGCTCTCCCTGCCACTCCGGCCATAGAATCCTTTGCCATTTCAATTAATTTATCATAACCATACTGAAGAGGATAATAATAATTGATAACTTCTCTCCCCTGCGGCAGGGTATAACCGGAATCAAACATACATATTACACTGTTCATAACCTGTTCCTTAATCTTATACTCAGGTACAAGTGCTTCATATTTCCGGCCCAGATCCTCTACGGATTTATTTTCCCATTCCCTTGCAAGCTTTATAAGAGGAGGGACTTCTTCAGAGACTATACCGAATTTACCTGCAATAGAAACTACATTCCCAAAACTCTTTGTAACATTTCCTCCCCCTGAGCCGAATTTACTCACTTCGTCGGCACTGCTTTTTGAAACTTCTTTGCTCATTTCTTCTTCTTTTGCAAGGAAAAATTTTTCCGACAGCCAGGGCATGGGGAAAGATCCTCTGTAATAAGAGGTTTTACCGCCTGCAAGCAGTTCTCCCGGCCAGATCGTTGTGCTGATATGGGAAAAGGCATGTTTTAATGCTTCAGCACGACGGACTAAAGGGATTTCATGTTCCAATTCTCGATATTTTCTTGTATACCAGTAAGGGAATTCAAGACTTATAGACGAGAGGGTATTTAAATATTGTTCTCTCAATTTTTTAGCCCTTTTTGTCGGTTCCTTTTTTATTTCTCTACCGATAAATTCTTTTATAGATACGATTTTCTCACATGTCTCTTCCATAATTACCGTCCTTTCTATACTTTTTATGGGATCGTAACGCGTGACGCGTGACGCGTGACGCGAGGAATTCCAGAGAATATAGTATTTTTATGAAGGAAAAAGTCAAAATTTATTGAATTTTTTATTACAATTATATTACAGAAAAGCATAATTTGCAAACTATAGCTTATGTAATCCTGTTACGCGTTACGGGTCACGAAAAAAAATTATGGCTATTACAAAAAAATCACCTCTCACAGACGGTCTTATTTTCGACATACAGAGCCATTCAATTCATGACGGGCCGGGATGCAGAACAACTGTTTTTATGATGGGCTGCCCTTTGAGATGTCTCTGGTGTGCAAATCCGGAAGGACAGAAAAGAAAAGAAAGACTCCTTTACAGAAAAAATAAATGTGCCGGGAAAGATTGTATCAGATGTATTGAGGCATGTCCTCATAAATCTTTAGAGAAAGATTCAGATGGACATTTAATGATCAACTGGCATGCCTGTTCTTCATGTGCAGATTTTAAATGTACTGAAGAATGTTTTTATGAATCACTCGTTAAATGCGGTAAATATTTCACCCAGGAAGAATTAATGAAAATCTTAAATAGAGACAGATATTACTGGGGAGAGGCAGGAGGTGTAACCTTCAGCGGAGGAGAACCTCTGGCACAGAAAGATTTTCTTCTTTCTGTATTGAAAAATTGTAAAGAATCATTTATTCATACTGCAATTGAAACATCATGCCTTGCAAAAACAGAGGACTTTCTAGAAATAATGAACTGCACAGATTTTGTCTTTGCAGACATCAAACACATGAACAGCGTGAAACACAGAGAATATACAGGTACAGACAATGTTCTCATATTGAAAAATATAAAATCTCTCTGTGAAAGCAGGTGGCCGGGGAAATTAGTCATACGTATGCCTGTCATAGAAAATTTCAATAATAATGAAGAAAACATAATTAATACAGCCGAGTTTATGAAAAATCTCTCTCTGGGAGAAATAAATATTTTATCTTTCAACCCTTTAGGGGAATCCAAATGGCGCCAGTGCGGAATGAATTATCTCTATAAAGATTGCTCGATAACAGGGCGGGATATGATGAATAAAATAAAAGATCTTTTTTCAGAGAAGGGAATTGTCTGTTATATTGATTATGATACTCCCTGGTAGGACTAATAAGTATATATGCCTGAAGAAAGTTTCATATCATCAAAGGAAATTTCCAGTTTATCTCCGTCGGTAAATGCATGAAGAGTCATTCTATCATAAATATTATTGCAGAGACTGTCTATAAAACCGCTGTCAAACCCCATAAATAAAAGACCTTCTTCTTTATCTTTTTCCTGTCTGAATATATTCGAAAAACTCTTTGCTTCACCGCCTGTAATTTTCAATATAACAAGTTTTACATTATGATATTTCTGGAGTATTTTCTTTATCTTTTCAGGTGCCACATCGGCACATTCTACCCACAGCCTCAATCTGCCGTAAGAGTCAAAAGCGACAAGATCGGGAGTATATCTCCAGTCTACAGATGTTTCTACGGAAGGGTTATGCTCAAAAAATATTATGAAAGCCAGGAGTTTTAACATAACATGATCAAGAGACTCTCCTTCGTTAAGACGGAAGAATCTCTTCCCGGCAGATTGATTGTTTACAAACATTTTTATCTGAAATTCTTTCTGTGCCATAACAGTAATCGCCCTTATCTTTATATATAAGTCAAATTCAATGTTCTTATTTAATTATATCATAGATTGCAAATTTAAAATATGAACAATGGAAGGAATTATTAATTATTTAATAGCATATTTATAGTTGACTTCCTGCTCTTTAACCATTAGAATTTAATCAGTGGATAAATAAATGATCTTTGTTGATACCAGTGCCTGGATTGCTATTGAAAGGGAGTGAACATATGTTAAAAGACATAATAAATAAAAGAAGAGCTTACAGGTCACTAAAACCGCTGGAAGTAAAGGAAGATTTAATAAAGGATCTTTCCGAATGTGCCGGTCTTGCCCCTTCATGTTACAACAACCAGCCATGGAGATATGTTTTTGTATATGGTAATGAAGCACTTGCAGAACTGCATAATGCCCTGCCGAAGGCAAATGGCTGGGCAAAAGCGGCATCCCTTATTATTGCAGTATTCAGTAAAAAAGAACTCGACTGTATTGTAAAAGGAAGGGAATATTATTCTTTCGATACAGGCATGGCCACGGCTTTTCTCATTTTAAGAGCCACAGAACTTGGTCTTGTGGCACATCCCATGGCAGGCTTTGATGAAGATAAAGCAAAAGAAATCCTTCATATCCCTTCTGATATGACACTTATAGCCCTTATAGCAGTAGGTACCTATTCAGAGGAAATAAGTCCTGACCTCAATGAAAAACAGATAGAACATGAAAAGAAAAGACCTGAAAGATTTCCTCTGGAAAAATTTGTGTTCCATAATAAATTTACCCTTTCAGAATAATATGAAAATCATTAAAGACATGTTTTTTTATTAACAAAATGTTAACAATTTTCTCTAAGAAATATGATAGTATTATGATATAATTAACTAATCTGATAGTTTTAGAATTAAAATCTCTTTCCTCGCGTCACGCGTTACGCGTCACGCGTCACGATTTATATAAATAATTGCAGGTGAAAATATATGAATGAAATATCCAGTCATATTTCCAGACCAGGGGAATATATGATAAAACTCAGAAATAACAGCAGGTTCCTCGGTGCTCTTCCAAAAGAAGAAATAAGTCCTTCAGACAGAAGAGAAAAACCTGAAAAAATAAGTGATGCAAACATAAGTGATAATGTAAACTTAACCGGCGTTCCCGCTAAAGAAGGAGAGGAAGAATTAATACCGGTTATAATATCGGCAAGAAATCCCGTTCAGGGGGAACTTCTTCTTGCTCCAGGCGCATTCACATCAGAAAAAGTCTCCAGGAGAAACATTAAAGTAGATAGAACTCTCGGAGGAGGAGAAGTCATTGCAAGGGTCAGCAGGGAAACAGCTGAAAAGTTAAAAACTGAAGGCTATAACATAAGTTCAAATGAAACACAGTATATCCTCCCTTCGTATTTCGATCCTGCAAATGATAACGGAGTAGAGCCGGAAGAAACAGAAGTAAAAAAAGATAAAAACATACCTTTTGAGCTCAATGCCACGACAAAAATCAATGAGCTTAAAACTACAGGGAAAGGCGTTGCTATTGCCATTCTGGATACAGGTATATATCCTCATCCGGATATAAAAGATAAAATAGTTGCCTTCAAAGATTTTGTAAATGACAGAGAAACACCATATGATGATAACGGCCATGGTACCCATGTAGCAGGTGATGCGGCAGGAACAGGGCTGGCCTCTGGAGGTAAATATAAGGGCACTGCTCCCGAAGCAAGTCTCGTAGGAATAAAGGTATTAAATTCCGACGGAGGTGCAAAGGTCTCCGATATAGTTGAGGGAATAGACTGGGTAATCCAAAACAGAGATAAATATAATATAAGAATAATAAATATGTCTGTAGGTGTTCCTGTTACCAGGGATCAGTGTAATGCAATAAATCAGGCGGTTAAAAGGGCATCAGAGTCAGGTATAGTCGTAGTTGCTGCAGCAGGGAATGAAGGACCTGTAGAAGGAACAATTGCGGCGGCACCGGGAAACAGTCCCTATGCTATTACAATAGGAGCCATAGATGATAAAAACACGCCTCAGAAAGATGATGATGATATAGCGTCATTTTCAAGCAGAGGTACAAAAGACGGTCTGTTAAAACCGGATCTGGTAGCTCCCGGAACAAATATTATATCACTTAATGTTCCGGGAAGCGAAATTGACAAACAGGCAGCAGCCATAACTTATATAAAACAATTATCTGATGATAAATTAAGAATTTTACCGCCAGTTCTCTATGAAAATTTTGGCATGAATCCGGAACTGGTTACCGGTAAGTCAGACGCAGAACTGAGGAAATTCTGGAATAAAACCTTCTCAAAACTTAACGTTAGCAGTATAGATGATAATTATATCAGCATGCAGGGCACTTCCATGTCAACACCGCTCACGGCAGGCATAATTGCAGATATGCTTGAAATAAATCCGCAACTTTCTCCGTCTCAGGTTAAAGATATTCTTACAAAAACTGCAGATGATATGGGAAAGCCGAAGACTTCACAGGGTGCGGGAGTCCTTGATGCAATGGAAGCAATTCAGGTGGCAGAAAAGACAAAAGGAGAATTACCTGAAATCTTTGCAAAGATGAAAGCACAATCTATGGGATATCTTATCAGCGGCTCAGGAGGAAAAATTGCTTTCAACGGTTAAGAGCTAAACAAAAAAACATTCTGAAAATTAATTTTCAGAATGTTTTTTTGTTTAGCAGGATTATTACTGAAGTGATTAAATTATAAACCATAATACAGAGTAATTCCAAAAAGTAATATAAA
>DAIOEN010000082.1:0-1917 GCA_036746235.1 Vulcanimicrobiota bacterium
TAGGAGGTACATCACGATGAGAACAGTAGTAACAATGCCCGGTGACGGTATCGGGAAAGTCGTATTGCCTGAAGCAATAAGAGTTCTGGAAAAAGCAGGTTTTAAAGCAGATTATGTCCATGGAGATATAGGATGGGACTGCTGGTGCAGCCAGGGCAATGCCTTCCCTGAAGAAACAAAAGAATTGCTGGCAAAACACAGAATAGGTCTCTTCGGCGCCATAACCAGCAAACCGAAAGATAAAGCACAGGCTGAATTAAAACCGGAACTGCAGGATAAAGGTTACGTATATTACAGCCCCATAGTAACAATGAGACAGCATTTCAATCTGGACATATGTATAAGACCATGTAAAGCCTTCCCGGGAAACCCCTTAAATTTTATCAAAAAAGACGGAGACGGATTTACGGAACCTCAGGTAGATGTAGTAATATTCAGACAGAATACTGAAGGCCTTTATTCGGGAGTAGAGTGGACAAATCCTTCGGACAGGGTTATGGACGGACTGAATGCCCACCCGAAAATGAAAGCCTTTAAAGATGTTCCCCGGGAAGATCTGGCCGTATCATGCCGCATATTTACAAGACAGGCATGCAGAAGAATTATTACCGCCGCTTTCGAACATGCAAAAAAATACGGATATAAGAGTGTAAGTGTCTGTGAAAAACCGAATGTAATAAGAGAAACTTCAGGTATGATGCTTGCGGAAGCAAAAAAAATCGCAAAAGATTACCCCGGCATACCGGTATGGGATGTAAATATTGATGCCATGATGATGTGGCTTACGAAAAACCCGGAAGATTACGGAGTAATTGTGGCAGGCAATATGTTCGGCGATATTGTAAGCGACGGTTTCGCAGGACTCGCAGGAGGCCTGGGATTTGCCTGCAGCGCAAATATCGGAAAAGATATTGCAGTATTCGAACCGACTCACGGCTCTGCTCCGAAATACGAAAAACTCGATCCGCCCATAGTAAACCCCGTAGCAATGATCTTATCTGCCTGTATGATGCTTGATTATCTGGAAGAAACGGAAAAAGCCAGCAGAATAAGACATGCCGTATCGGAAGTAGTCAGAGAAGGTAAAGTCAGAACCTATGATATGATGAGACTTAAAGGCGGTGCCGATGTATTTGCCCGTGGTGCGGCAAATACAAAAGAAATGACCGATGCCATTATAGAAAAATTGTGAGAGGAATCTAAGTAACGCGTAACGCGTGACGCGTTACGCGTTACGCGTTACTCAAATGAATTTCTATCTTCTTGCCGCTTCTGCCTGGGGAGTAAGAAAAGGCCATTATGCACGACACAGATTTACTGCTATGGTAAATCATTTTGAAACTTGTTTTTATAGCTCTTATAATAATATTCTCCGGTCAGATAAAATCAGCAGAAAAAGGAAAAAGTCTGTTTACAGTGCATATAAATTATACAGACAAGGCATAGAGCTTTTTCAGAGTTATGAAGATAATTGCCTCATGTTGCTCGAAGGTCTCATGTATATCGATAAAGGAAGAGAAAAATTTATTAAAAGCGGAAAACATATATTTAAAGAACTGGACAAAAAAATTCAATAAAAGGAGAGACATACCATGAATACAATTCCATGCCCTAAATGTAACAGACCTGTAAGGACTGATAAAAAATCATGTTTTTACTGCGGCGAAAGTCTGAAAGACATTAAAGTAGAGATAAAATGCAGCAAATGCGGTGCAGGTCTCAAGGAACATGAAAATTTCTGCACAAACTGCGGAAGCGGTATTATAAAGGAAAAATCTTATACATCCGGTATACCTGATTTACCGGAAAATTTTCTCTTTTCCGGCTCGCCGGTAAGAAGTATTAGTTTTACGGAAACTCATATGGAGATTGAAAAAACACAGGGGCCGCCGGTCAGATTATCATGGAGCGATATAA
>DAIOEN010000082.1:2017-29255 GCA_036746235.1 Vulcanimicrobiota bacterium
ATGGAGATTGAAAAAACACAGGGGCCGCCGGTCAGATTATCATGGAGCGATATAAAAGAATTAAACTGTTATCATATAGATGTATATGAAGATGAAGATGAAATAAGCCCTGTCAGTATGTATTCAAGGGATAACTGTATGAAACTTGCCAGATATACAGGAAAAAGATTTGACAACCGCACCACAGATGATAATTTAATTACCTATTACATTATGGAGCTCTTTTCCCGTAAGGGAGAGAGAGAATTTATAATAGATTATAAATTTAATTACGGTAAAGCCCTGGGAGCAGAAAGAGATTTCAACAGAACAGTAAACTTTAAAAAACTCGTAAGGAAAATTGCGGAACATCTGACAGATGATGTAACAATGGGTAGTGGTACGAGTTTTTTACTGGCAGGTTAATGAAGCGGCACAGTTCCGTAAAATATCTGCAGTTAATTTTATAGTGAATAGTGAGTGAAAGTGTCCTATTCCACTCACTAATCACCACTCACTAATCACTTAAATTCTAAATAAAATTACTTCAATCTCCACAGGTTTTTTTTAAAAAACAGAGAATTATAATTTAATTACAACAAAGAAAGGATGGTTATAATGTCAAAAATTTTAAGTATTTCTCTTATCTGTCTCTCTTTATTCATAGCCCTCTCAACTGTAAGTTTCGCCGTCGATCTTGAAGGAGTATATTTCTCAGATCTTAAAAACGGCTGGATTGTAGGAGACAACGGAAAGATCTTCCATACCGCAGACGGAGGGGCTTCATGGAGCGCTCAGACCACTGCATCGGGAGAAGATTTGCTGGATGTATGCTTCGTAGATGACAAAAACGGCTGGATTGCCGCAGAAAACGGAGTGGTAGTCCACACTGCAGACGGAGGCACTTCATGGGCCGTTCAGGCTACAGGGACTAAAGAACACCTGAACAGCATATACTTTTTAGATGCTAAAAACGGCTGGATTACAGGTGATCACGGAGTAATTCTGTACAGCGCAGACGGAGGTGTTTCGTGGGTGCCGCAGCAGAGCGGCGAAACAGAACGTCTTCAGAGAATCCATTTTATAGATGAAAAACAGGGATGGGTTGTCGGAAGTAACGGTATTATCATTCATACATCAGACGGAGGAACTACGTGGAAACGCCAGAAGAATCCTGTCGGGAAACATTTATGTAGCATTTACTTTGTAAATGAAAAAAACGGGTGGGCTGCAGGTGATTACGGTTGTATATTATACACGTCAAACGGAGGAGAAACATGGGTAGAACAGAACAGTGACGTATCAAGAGGGCTTAACTGCATATACTTCCTGGATTTAAACAACGGATGGGTTGCAGGAGCAGGCGGTAAAGTTCTTCATACGGCAAACGGCGGAACCGTATGGGAAGAAGAAGATTCCGGTGTTATGATGTTTTCTCTTCACGGTGTCCATTTTGTTGACGAAAAGAACGGCTGGGTTGTAGGTCAGAACAATACTGTTATACACAGCACTGACGGAGGCACTACCTGGGGAGAACAGAATATATAAAATGTTTAAGGTCTGGAGTTCTTTCAACTCCAGACCTGTTTAAGAAACAGAAGGAGCTATATGATTAAATTACTTATATTATTCTTGAGAATTCTTGTTATGATATTCCGTATCATAATAAGAATCATAATAGGCAGGCCCTGAAAATAAAGAACTCTTCTGTCAGAAGAGTGGATTACCTTTTACAGGATTATTCAGGAATAGAATTTTATTAATTATCTCTTTCCTCGCGTCACGCGTTACGCGTCACGATTTAATATTAATTGTCATTCCTTAGTTTTTCCGGAAAGTTCGGTTATATAATGGCCGGCTTCTTTACTGGCAGGATATATATGTAAGGCTTTTCTGAAATAACAGAGGCTTTCCTTAAAATTTCCCTTATTATAGTACAGGAGTCCGAGATTATAGCTGGCTTCAAAGGAAAAAGGATTTAATAACAATGTATTTTTCATTGTTGCTTCCCCTCTGTCAAAATCACTTGATGACAGGTATTGCAATGCTATTTCATTCATATCATTTGTTTTTTTCATAACAGCCGCCAGGTTTTCAGAAGTATATTCTCCTTTCGCAAGAAGAAATTTTTCCAGATAAGCAATGTAGAGAAGATTTCTGATATCTTCATCATCGGAATTCACCATGAGTGCATGTTTGTAATATATAATTGCCATTTCCAGATGTCCCATATTATGATATAACAACCCCAGAGACGATGGAAACAGTTTAAAGGTTCTTTTATTAAAAGATCTTGCAATCATGTAATTCTTTACACATAGTCTGACATCACCTTTAGTGTAATAAACAACAGCAAGAGATCTGTATAATTCAGAAGAATCGGGATTGATACGGATGGCTGTCATATAATTCTTTATGGCTTCCTCATAATTACCTTTACGAAATTCAATCAGCCCTGTATAGGAATAAACCTCATAATCGATGGCCATCTGTCCGGATGAACATTTATCATCGAGTTTTTTGAAATAAAACAGGGAATCATCGAGAAGACCTGCGTCCAGATAACTTAAGGCCAGATTCTTAATGACAAGTGTACTTTCCGGGGCTTTTTTTTCAGTATACTTCCAGAGAGAAAGCTCATCTTTCCATATTGCTGTCATATTAACTGTAATTACAGAACAAAAGATGGCAAGTAATATTATTAGTATCTGTAGTATTTTTTTATTCAATATTTTTTCACATATAAGAGCCAGGAAAAGACAGAAACCGAGAGAAGCAAAAAAAAGATATCTATCTGCCATCTTCCATGCCAGAGGTATAATATGAGAGAAAGGAAGGAGACATATAAAAAACCAGGCCCAGCAAAAAAAATAGTCCTTTGATTTAGTAATATAAATAAATACCGCTATGGCTATAAGTAATAAAATACAGATAATTGAATAAAAATTCGAAAGAGGATAAAAATATTTCGGGCTGAGCTCAAGGGGAATGAATATATTAAATAAATATTTACCAAAAATATTAAATATCTGAATTAATGGTGTATGATGGTAATTATATCCCACACGGCCTCCTTCATAACCTACGTTAAGACTTAAATATACATCAATCAATGTTAATATACAGTAAGGAAGAAGGAGAATAATATAAGATTTAAATGTATTTTTAGAAAAACAGTAGAGATACAGTAACAGCAGCAATGGAAATACTACAGGGAAATGATGTGTCAGTAAAGAAAAAATAAAAAACAGAATGGATAGAATAAAGAAAATGGAATATTTCTTTTCAATAAATTTTATGAAGAGATAAAAGGACAGAAGGAGAAACAAACTGGCAAGAACATATGTTCCGCACCCTATCCAGGCAACAGCTTCTACATGCACTGGATGAATCAGAAAAAAAAGAGCTGTCAGAAAAGCAAGATTTTCTTTATGAAAAAGCTCTAAAACAATAAAATAAATTAATATCAGATTTAATATAAAATATATGAGAATAATCAGATGATACCAGAAAGGATCTGTTTTCCAGAGATAATAATATATTTTATGAAATATCTCCCCTGAGGGCGTATAAACGGCATTAGAAGTTTTTCCCGGTACAAAGGCATCTATTATTCTATTTAAAGACAGGTCTTTAATCAAATCATTATTCAGTATTTCAATACGGTCGTCCCATACAAAACCGTTCTGTAATACACCGAAATAAATAGTAAAAGTTAAAACTATTATAAGTAATATATATTTGAGATGTAAAGTCATAAAACACTCTAACAGCCATGACCGGATGGTCACAATGAAAACTTATCCTTTTTTATATAAATTCTGCTACCGAAAATATTATCCTTTATAGTTTTATAAACTTAACTACAATTAGTAATGAATGGCACGAGAATTGCCTGCAGGTTGTTATAATATAAAAATTCTGAGTAGACACATTTTTTTTTATTCTATATAATAAGAGCGAGCTTTATCTCAGATGACTGAGATTTAATTATTCATAGCCAGTATTATACCGGGGGATGAAATTATGGCAAAGATATGCCCTGAATGCCATACTGATAACAATAATAATGAAATATACTGTATAGATTGCGGTTTTAATTTTACAGGAGAAAAAATTACATCCTGTAATCATCCGATAAAAAGACAGATAGCTCCTGACGGTAAAACAGATGTTCTCGGTAACCCTCTGATGGTTCTCCCTTCCGGCACTGTTCTTAAAGGAAAATACAGGGTAAATTACATGACGGCAGGAGGCATGGGGGCTATATATCTGGCAGAAGATACAGGTTCTCAAAAAAAATATGCCGTAAAAGAAGCTTATTCTATCATACCGAAAACCAGAGAAGATTTTATCATTGCTCTTACAAAAGAAAGGGAAACCCTTATAAGACTGTCTCATCCCCGTATTGTAAAAACAAAAGATTTTTTTCAGGAATATGAAGCATGTTACCTCGTTCTGGAATATATTGATGGGAAAAGTCTGGAAATATTCCAGCAAAATATCAGCCTGAAAGATATAAATCAGGAACAGGTAATAGAATATGGTATAAAACTATCTGAAATACTCACATATCTTCATAGCCTGAAGCCGCCGATCATATACAGGGATCTAAAACCTTCAAATATTTTAATAACACCCGGGGGGGATATAAAATTAATTGATTTCGGTATTGCCAGGGTGTTTAAAGAAGAAGCTCTTAAAGATACCATGCCTTTCGGAACCCATGGATTTGCAGCACCGGAACAGTACGGTACGAGTCAGACAGATATAAGGTCCGATATATACAGTCTGGGAGCCACTCTCCATTATCTTCTTACCTCAAGAGATCCCAGGGAAAGCCAGAATCTTTTCGTCTTTCCTCCTGTAAGCTCTTTAAACAGTGCCGTTTATCCTGAATTAGAGGAAATAATATTAAAAGCTCTTCAGATAGACCAGGATAAAAGATATGCTTCTGCAGAAGAAATGACAGAAGCACTGAAGAAAATCGGTTCTGTCATCTCGGTAAGACCCGGTTCATTGAAGCTCGGTTCCATCCCGTACGGCAACAAAAAAACTACCGAATTAAAACTTATTAATACCGGCAAAGGTAACCTTACCGGTGAAATTTTTCTTCCCGATTCTTTTCCCGGACTCAAAGCAAATATGAAAAATTTCACCGGTGATGTAACAGTAGAAATAACTGTTGATACTTCACTACTTGAAACAGGTGAAAATTACCGTGACAATATAGTCATATTTTCTTCGGGAGGTAATTCATATATTCCCCTGTCTTTCGAAGTTACGAAAACATGTGAGGAAGAGAAAAAAGAAGCAAAAGAACACCGGGAGGAAGAGAAGAAAGAAGAAAAAACAAAGAAAATAAAAAAAACAGAGGAGAAATGGAAAACGAAAATAGTGGATATATCTCCTCCCGCACCACCGGAACCTCAAATACCGGAACAAAAAACATCTTTTTACAGATACATAAAAAAGGCTTTTTATATATCTACTGTCTTATTAACAGGATTCATACTTTTTATCATATTAAGTGTTCTCTCTATAAGATATATTTATAATATGTATCATACGAAATTTTTAAAGGAAGAATCTTTAAAAACTCTGGCAAACTGCAGGATATGTTTTGTTCAGGAAGGTGATAATAAAGGGAAAACATATAATATATTTTCCGTTAATCCCGATGGTACGGATCTTAAAAATCTGACAAAAAGCGCTTCATGGAATACAAATCCCTGCTGGTCTCCTGTAGAACATAAAATTGCTTTTGCCAGCAACAGAAATAAATTTTACAAAATATATATTATGAATGATGACGGAAGTAATCCTGTCAGACTCACAAAAGACTCACTCGATGCGACCAATCCCTCATGGTCTCCCGACGGGAGCAAAATAACCTTCCAGTCTTTTTATGAAGATAATTATGACATATTTGCCATTAAATCCGATGGTACGAGGCCCGTAAATCTGACCAGAAACAAAGGTGGAGATTATGGGCCGTCCTGGTCTCCTGACGGTACATATATAGCTTTTGAATCTAAAAGAGACGGGAAAAAAGATCTATCTTCTGTTGTCACAAGGGAAATATATGTAATGAAATCCAATGGTGACAGTCCTAAAAGACTTACAAATAATAATTATGACGATTTTTCGCCGTCGTGGTCCCCGGATTCTTCCAGGATAATCTTTATATCAAATAAAGATGATAATTATGATATTTATACGGTAAAACCGGATGGAACCGGTCTGTCTGCAGTCACACACAGTAAAGAAAAAGAAAATTATCCCCACTGGTCACCTGACGGAAAAAAGATAATATTTTCCTGTTACAGAGACAGCGGATGGAAAAGAATATTCGGCGTAAAAAGCAAATGGGAAATATATGCTATAAATCCTGACGGTAAAGACCGGGTAAAAATACTTGACTTCGCAGGAAAGGAAATGTCATTAAAATATTTATCTCCAGCAAAAAAAACTACGGAGAATCCTCAAATTGAAGTAATAAATAAAAATTTCGACGCCATTTCAAAAAAAAAATTTCTGGAAGCTTATAATTTAAGAAGTGAAAGAGTAAAAGCCATGGTAAGTTACCGGGAATTCTGCCGTAACTGGGAAAATAACAGAGCCATAAAAGTCGAAAGTATTAAAATTTCAAAAGAGGAAAAAACTCAAAACAGAGTGGCTATAGAAGTAATAATTATTTCTTCCGATCTGACAGAAGATGGTAAAATATTTAGCGGAAAATATAAAGGAATATATCATCTGATTCTAGAAAAAGAAAGCTGGAAAATAGATGATTCTAAAGTTGTAATGGTGAGTGGGGAGCAGTAATCAGTGAGCAGGGAGCAGTGAAAAGTGAGCAGTGAAAAGTAAGTGGTGAAACCACCCGTGACGCATCACGCATCACGCATCACGCAGCACGAATATAAAGAAAAGAGTAAAATAAACATGACATGTCCGTTTTGTAATAAAGAAATCATAGAACAGGCAGAGTTCTGTCCCGAATGCGGAGAGAATATAAATATTACCGAATGTCCCTCATGCGGTGTAGAACTGTTGCCGGGAAAAAAATTCTGCCATAAATGTGGCACTAATATTTTTCAAAAAAAAGGACTTTTATCAGGCTTTGAATTAAAAGGGAATAAAAAGATAATAGCCATTGTGTTAACGGCAATTATAATAATTGTCATTTTACTGAAAGTTATGTTCGTGGGGAGAAGTGATAAACAACTATCGGCATGTGAACTGAATATGAAGAGTATTGCTACAGCTCTTGCCACTTATGCAATAGAGTCCAACGGTATTTATCCTCCTTCTCTCGCCTATTGTAATAAATATCTGGAAGAAGAGAAATTACCTGTTCCACCTGTATGTCCTGCCTGCGGAGAACCTTATATATATCAAAAAACAGGAAATACGTTTATACTTAAATGCGGAGGCCAGAATGCTCATATAAAAACAGGGAAGGTAGATGAAGGGCATTATCCCGTATATGTGCTTCAGCATGGCATAATACTGAAAGGAGATTACCTTTCCTATATAGCAGCAGAACCGACTGCCACTCCTGCCACAACACCGGTACAGGAAGGATTGAGCGAATTGTCCATATGTGAAAATAATCTAAAAAAAATAGCTACCGCTCTTGATATATATGGTACGGATAATAACAATCAATATCCCCCTTCCCTGGATTATCTTACAAAAGGGACGGACAATATTTATATGAAATATATACCTGCCTGTCCTGCCTGCAGTCTGGCTTATATATATGAAAAATCAGACAATGATTTCCTGTTAAAGTGCGGAGGCGAAAATGCTCATATAAATACAGGGGAAGTCGGAGAAGGCCACTTTCCTGCCTGCAGAAAAAATAAAGAGATTATACTGAGAGAAATAGTTACAATGGTCTCACCGACCGGCACTCCCGGAACAATGTCTTCCCCGTCTCCTTCAGAAGAAACTCCTGGTTCTTCAGGAGAACTTATGGATTTTATAACTGAAAACTACAGCGCCCTGGAGAAAAAAGATTTTAAAAAAGCCTATGATTTCAAATCCAGCAACTGGAAGGAAAAAAATACCTGTGAAGATTACTGTAAATACTGGAAAGATAATATTACCATTAAACTGGACAGAGCAGAAATTATAAAAGAATCGGATAAAGCAGCAAAGGCAAAAATAAGATATTATGCTGAAGATAAAAATCCGAAAACAGGAAAAACAGAGAAAGGTTTTTACAGCGGCACAATAGAACTTATCAGAGAAGAGGGGGAATGGAGAATAAAAAATGTGCAGTCTGAAAAAGAATAAATTATTTAGATAATCTGCCTCTATATAGTTTTTATCTAAATCTTTATTTTGCACCATTAAAAATGAAAATTCCTGCATTTTTTAAATATTGCATTTTATCTATAAGGTCATTATAATTTAAGGGTACAGAAAAAAATAGAGAGTGTAAAATGTTTTGTGTAAACCTATCATAAAATAAGGCTTCAATAGAGGTTTACATAAAATTCATGATACAGTCGAAAAAGCTAAATAAAAGAAAAGGAGGCATGACCGTTCAATCAGGACGGTTAAACACATATGAGTTCAGAAGAAAGAGACCAGCTATCACGAAAAATTTCAGATCTAACAAGTCAGGCTTCCCGTATCCAGAGTGAAACACTGAGAGAATTAAGTCAGGATATTTCTTCAATCAATACAAACCTGGATTCTCTTGCAGCAAAATTCAGAAATCTAAGAAGCAAGGGATATGTATATGGTGCAGTTTCAGAGAAACAACTCCAGGATTTCAAAGAAAGATGGACAGAAAGAAAAAGAAATGTAGAGGAACAGTTAAATTCTATTTCAAGAGAATTGAGATATAAATATGACGATGTAGAAAGAGAAATAAGGGATCTCAGAGATCTCTTTGACAGTAATTACAGAGATGCAGAAAGCAGATACAGTTTTGTAGAGCAGACAGTAAACAATTTCAGCCGCTATGTAGACGCGGAAGAAGACAGAGTTGAAGCCCTCTATAAAGATATAGAGCAGGGCATTGAAAAAATCAAAAAAGAACTGGATGAAATAGAATGGGCTTTTAATGAACTGGCGAAATCCAGTGTTAAATTACACCAGGGAGAAGAACTCATATTTGCCTGTAAAGGACAGCACCTGGAAGACAGAAAGAAACAGGGACCTAAAGGAACAATATTTTTAACGAGTAACCGCTTTCTCTTCGAACAGAACGAAGATATTGTCGTGAGCAGAACCCTTATATTCTTCACTAAAAAAGAACATATTCAGAAGATCGTCATAGATAAGCCGATAGGCGCCCTCGGCAGTATTAAAGATACAGAACAGGGATGGCTCTTCAAAGCGGAATTGCTCGATGTTTCTTTCAGAGATCGGGCAGGTGATATGCTTTTTAAACTGGACAAAGATTCCACTATGATAAAAGAACTTATCCGCAGAATAGTAGAAGGACATATTGATACTGAAAGGATTGGCTCAGGTTCTGTCGGTGCCGGTGTTGTAAAAGAAACAATTACCCCTGTGGCCCCTGCTGCTCCGGCCCTGGTTCAGACAACTGATCCGCCTCCTGTTCAGCAGGTAGAAAGACTGGCCCCCAGAGAAATAAGATGTCCCGGGTGCGGTGCAAATTATGACAAACCTCTGCTCAAGGGCATGACGAGCGACGAATGTCCTTACTGCAGTACTACAATAAGATTTTGACATGCTTATAGCCCCTCATCCCCCGGCCCCTTCTCCCGCGGGGAGAAGGGGAGAAAACGTTCAGGGGCGTAATATGGACAAGATACAGAAAAAAATAAAAAATCTTCCCTCTTCTCATGGCATATATATGTTTAAAAATGAGAAAGGGAAGATTATTTATATAGGTAAATCAAATAATTTAAAGCAACGGGTATCATCCTATTTCCAGCCTTCGTCTTTAAAAAATAAAAAGATAAAAAAACTTGTATCCAATATACATAATCTGGACTATATCATTACGTCTTCCGAAACGGAAGCCCTTATCCTGGAATGTAATCTCATAAAAGAATATCTGCCGCGATATAATGTACAGTTTAAAGACGGAAACGGTTATCCATATATAAAAATATGTACAGATGAAATATTTCCTTCCGTAAAGATTACGACTAAAGTGACAGATAAGAAAGCAAGATATTACGGCCCCTATACGAAAGGCATAAAAGATTACTTCAAATTATTCATCAGTCTCTTTCCTCTCAGAAACTGTCAGGGAGAAGTAAAAAGGTCCGGAAGGCCATGTATGAATTATTATATAAAAAGATGTACCGGTCCATGTATCGGAGAAATAGATGTTCATGATTACAATAATATGGTATCTGATGCATGCCGGTTTCTTGAAGGCAGACATAGGGGACTTTTAAAAAAACTCAAGAAAAACATAAAAGTCTTTGCTGACAGGCTTCAATTTGAAAGGGCATCTGTGCTAAGGGATCAATATTTTGCTCTGAAAACTTACTCGGAAAAACAGAAAATAGTCTTTCCTTCACGGAAAGAAGAAGGAGATTTTATAGGCACTGCAGCAGGAGATAAAAAAGGAGCCGTTGAAATCTATCTGCTCCGGGAAGGATCTATACTCAGAGAAGAACGTTTTCTACTGAATATGTCCGGTAATACTCACGAAGAATTCCTTTCATCTTTTTTGAAACACTTTTATATGAGAAACTATAATATTCCATCGAAAATATATATAGAGAAAGAAATATCTGAAATATTTATCCTGGAAAAATGGCTTTCTGAGAAAAAAGGCAGCAGAGTGAAAATTATTGTGCCTGTTACAGGTAAGAAAAAAGGTATAATAGATATGGCAGAGAAAAATGCAGAAGAATATTTAAAATTTTGAGAGTTTAAGATGTTTTGTGTAAACTTACCGCAGAATAGGGCTTCAACAGAGGTTTGCACAAAATTTATGATATAGTGAAAATTTTTGAAAGGGAGATAATTAAAATGTCGCTTACTGTGGAAAGAACTGTTCTTCAGAAAAGATATAAAATACTTAAAGTCCTGGGCAGTGGAGGCATATGTACCGTTTATCTGGCACAGGATTTATTACTGCCAAAAGTCTGGGCTATAAAGGAATTTTCAAATCAAAATCTTGCTTCTGAAGAAAAGATAAAAATTGAAAGTCAGTTTAATAAAGAGGCTGAAATACTTTCTTCTTTAAACCATCCTGGATTGCCAGAGATCGCGGATTTCTTCTCTGAAAATGAAAATAAATACATAGTTATGGAGTTTTTTGAAGGAGAAACTCTGGAAGATATTATAAAAAAAGAAAATAGACCACTGGAAGAAGAAAAAGTGCGTCTGTGGGCACTGCAAATATGTGAAATACTCGATTATCTTCACAGTCATAAGCCATGTATAATACATAGAGATATAAAACCTCAAAATCTAATTGTCACAAAAGAAAATGAGATAAAATTTATAGATTTTGGCATAGCCCGCATCTTTAATCCTGTAAAAAAACAGGATACCATATTTATGGGAACGCCGGGCTTTGCATCTCCGGAACAATTTGGACAGGGTCAGACAGATCCCAGAAGTGATATTTTCAGCCTCGGCGCAACCCTTCATTATTTACTTTCAAACCACGATCCGGGAAACAATCCTTTCATGTTTGCTCCTTTAAGTATTTATAAACCTGATATATCAAAAGATATGGAGGAAGTAATAATTAAATCTCTTGAAATAGAACCTTCTCACAGGTTCTCTTCAGTAAAAGAAATTATAAAAGTGCTTTCCAATCAGGTCAGGGTCAGCGATTTACCTTCAATACCATGGCCTCTTCTGGAACCGTCTGAAATCCTTTTAAATAATGTACCATATAAAAATATTGAAACTTCTTTTAAGATTAAAAACGCAGGAGATGGAGTCCTTGGAGGCCAGATAAAATCTCATTCTCCATGGATAAAAATTCTCAATGAAGAATTTGCAGGAAATGATGAAGAGATAAATATAATGATAGATAAGAAACATCTTGCAAGAGAAAAAAAACATACAGGTAATATTGAAATTATTACCAGTATGATGAAAAAAATTATTCCTGTAGAAGTAACCTTTCTGCCGGATTTCTTTAAAAGATTGTCTCAGGGAAAAGTATGTGCTATTTTATGGTTAATACCTGCCATCCTGTATGTATATCTTTTGCCTTATTGCAAAGAGCCGCCGGTATTTATTACCGATTCGTATATGTATTTTTCTTATTCAGCACTTTCTACGGTTATTTTAATTTCCCTTTTAACCGGTTTAAACAGCAAGACATTATTCCTGATTGGAGGAAGTATTATTACCGTCCTGCCAGTTCTCCTGTTACATAATCATCCGGATTTTATCTCATCAATTCTGCTGTTTATATCATGGAGTAATCCCTCGGTTTTTATCTTATCAGCCTTCCTTTCGATTATCACTCTCAATACTTATTTTCTATTCACTATATATGATAAATTATCACCTGTACAGAAGAAAACAGTACACATTCCCCTTATGATTGCCCTTTTATTACCGCCAATCTTCTGGGTTCTAAACAAACAGTCAATATACAATAAACAGTCAGTATATAAAACAAAAGAATCTTCATCAGAAACATCAACTTACTGGGGAATTGACAGTAAAAAACTGGATAGGATAAAAAATGAAGTCAGTCCTGAAAGCTTAATCTTTATAGAATCTATAAAGGATAAAAGATTTAAAGATAAAAACGACTTTATGCAACTACTTTTCAGTCAAATAAAAAATAAAACTATTCCTTATAGCGATGAGTACAAATTAGAATCTGTAATATCTCCACATTATTCTACTGACTCAACGACTCCTGTTTATTCTACAGAGCGCCCTGTATACTGGTATATTGACAGGAAAAAATTGGAAACAATACGTTCTCATGGTGTTTTCCGTGTTACAGAAGAAACAGTGGACAAAATTAAAGATAAAATTGATACGGATAAGTATGCTTTACAATTTCCAAATAAGTACAGTTATTTTACAAAAGAAGAACTAAGACAGACATTAATCAGTTCGGGCTTTAAAAATACAGAGAGCGATCTGATTCTGTCTTATGCAGAAGAAATTCATCTGAATCCTGAAAGTTTAAAATTTATAGAATCTATAAAAAATCAAAAATTTAATGAAGACTATGAATTTGCGGAATTTATAGCTTCAAATCCAGGGGGAATTATTTCTTCAAAAGATGAAACTATTATTATAAACCTCCTAATATCTCCTTCTTATTCGAGTGAAGGTTCTCCTGAATACTGGCATAAAATGAATGCACTGAGTATGTTTCTTTTAACAGCTTTTATACTGTTTATTTATTACCTGTGTAATAGTATTTCCACTATATGTCAGAAATTATATATCAGAAATTATATGTAAAAATCAGTATATTGAACTAATTTAAGGTTATAGGAATTTTCATTTTTAATGGCGTAAAATAGAGCTTTAGATAAAAACTATTTTAAGACAGTTTATTTAAATAATTTAATCGAACTGGAGGATTATGAGTTGGATATTCTTAAAGAAAGATACAGAATAAAGAAAAAACTCGGTGAAGGAGGAATGTCAACAGTTTATCTGGCATCTGACGAAAGACTTAAAGGTAAAGAATGGGCTATAAAGGAAATGAGGCAAACAGGTCAGCAGAATGAGGAAATGACTGTTCAATTCAGGCAGGAAGCAGAAATGCTATCTAAATTGAATCATCCGAGTCTGCCGAAAATCATAGATTATTTCTCTGAAGGGAATAAAAACTATTTAGTCATGGAATATATAGAAGGAGAAGTTCTGGAAAGCTTTATAGAAAAAAGAACAGATTTTATAGCAGAAGAAGACATTAAGAAGATTGCCATTGAACTCTGCGGGGTAATGGAATATCTCCACAGCCAGAATCCTCCTGTAATATACAGGGATCTGAAACCAGCAAATATAATCATTACCGGCGAAGGTACTATAAAACTTATAGATTTTGGAATAGCAAGAGTTTTCGTACCGGGTAAGGAAAAAGATACAATAGTAATAGGAACTCCCGGCTTTGCAGCTCCGGAACAATACGGGAGAAAGCAGACAGACGAAAAAAGTGATATTTACAGCCTCGGAGCAACACTTTATAATATTGCAACAAAACGTGATCCAGGTCTTTCCCCTTTTTCTTTTGCTATTCCTTCTTCCATAAATCCGGGACTTTCTCCTTCAATGGATACGGTTATTCTAAAAGCTCTCCATCTATCTCCGGGGCAGAGATTTAAAAATATAAAAGAAATGAAAGAAGCTATTTTCGGTAAGGATATACTTCTTTTACCTGTCTGTACCACACCATCAATCAGTTCACTTGCTATAGAAATGGATACAAATAATCTGGTTTTGAATGTAGAAAAAGGGAACAAAATACATACCAGAAATATTTCTATAAAAAACAGAGGAAATCGCTCACTTAAAGCCGTCCTGGCTACAAACCGGCCATGGTTAAAGGTAGATCCGGAAACATTCGAAGGAAATGAATTTTCTGTAACAATAATGATAGATCTCAATAATGGTCCGAAAGCAAAAAGACTTGACGGGAAGGTAACAATAACGACACAGGAGCAGTCCATTCCGGTAAATGTAGAAGTTAATATAGCACCGGATACGTGGGAAAGAAATATTCCCAATCCATTAATATCTCTTTTTATGCTTCTGCAGACATTCATACCGGTAGCAGGAATATTTACTATTATTATAACGTTCTTTATATGTAACAGAGAAGAAAAAAGTAAACAGAGATTACCATTTGTAATAGCCCTTATAATATCTATATTAAATAATTTAGTATTTTTAAAATAATACCTGAAAAAATGAATCACATGGAATAAATTCTCTCTTTAGCCGTCTAATAATTAAGCAATCAAAATTCTTCCGCAAAATCCGTAACGAAGACAGGGCACAACCATCCACCTGTTACGCGTTACGCGTTACGCGTCACGATTATAAAAAAAAGGAGTGTAAACCAATGAACAAAAAACATCTTGTAATCACTATCATCATGTTTATTATCCTTACATTGACAGCAGTGAATCTTATCAATGCATCGGACACCGGTGAACCTGTCGTATTAAACCCTGTAGAAAACGGAAAAGAAGAAGTAGCAAAAGAAGGAGACATTACAGAGGGTACGTTGAAAGGCAGAACAGATAAAGGAGAAGAGATTGTATGCCCCCTGAAGCATACAGATGTAAAAGCAGAGATATCAGGATTTATTTCCTCTGTGGAAGTAACACAGGAATTTACAAATCCCATGGATAAACCGATTGAAGCCACATACATATTCCCCCTTCCCCATAACGGGGCAGTAAACTCAATGGAGATGAAAGTCGGAGAAAGAACGATTCTGGGACTTATAAAAACAAAGGAAGAAGCAAGAAAGATATATGAGAAAGAAAAAGCGGAAGGCCATCTGACAGGTCTTCTGGAACAGGAAAGACCGAATATTTTCTCCCAGTCTGTGGCGAATATAAAACCGGGAGATTCTATATTTGTAAAGATAAAATATGTAGATATTCTGGATTATGATAAAGGAACCTATAATTTTCACTTTCCAATGGTAGTGGGCCCCAGGTTTAATCCTCCGTCAGTAAAAGATTCAGAGAAAATTACACCGGAGTATTTAAAACCTGATCAGCGATCAGGTCATGATATAAGTCTTTCCGTGAACCTGAATGCAGGTGTTCCCATAAAAGAAATAAGATCTAAATCACATAAGGTATTACTTCAGACAGAGGGCCAGTCAAAAGCTTTTATAAAAATAAAAAAAGAAGACTCGATACCGAACAAAGATTTCATCATTGAATATGATGTGTCAGGAGACATGCCGGAATGCGCGGCCATTACAACAGGTAATAACGGGAACGGTTATTTTACTCTTATGATACAGCCAAAGGCCGAATATAAAGAAGAAGAGATTACGGCAAAAGAAATGGTTTTCGTTCTTGACTGTTCCGGTTCCATGTCAGGTATTCCAATGGAAACCTCAAAGGCTACCATAAGGAAATGCGTGGAATATATGAATAAAAACGATACATTCCAGATAATAAACTTTTCCATGAGTGCTTCAGGTCTTTCGGATAAGCCTCTTACCAATACCCCGGAAAATATAAAGAAAGGTCTTGCCTATATAGATACCCTTTCAGGGGAAGGGGGAACAAATATGATTGAAGGCATAAAAGCGGCACTGAATTTCCCCCGTGATCCTGAAAGAATGAGAATAGTATTCTTTCTAACAGACGGCTATATAGGAAATGAGACTGAAATACTTGCAGAAATAGAAAAAAATATCGGTAATGCAAGGCTATTTTCACTGGGTGTCGGTTCATCAGTAAATCGCTATCTCCTTGATAACATGTCGGAAGCGGGACGGGGCCATGTCCAGTATATGAGACCGAAGGAAGAACCTAAATCGGTGGTGGAAGAGTTCTACGAAAGGATCTCAAAACCTTATTTTACAGATATTTCTATTGACTGGAAGGGTTTAAAAGTAGATGACATATACCCGAAAAGAATTCCCGATCTCTTTTCCTCACAGCCTCTGTTTATATACGGAAGATATACACAGCCGGGAAGCGGCACGGTGGAAATCACGGGAAACATTGCAGGTAAAAAGACCGTTTTCCCCGTAAAGGTAGAATTTCCCGAAAAGAATGAAGCAAATTCAGCTCTCTCTTCCATATGGGCAAGACAGAAGATAAAAGATCTGGAGAACAGACAGTACGGAGGACCAAAGGGAGATTTAATAAATCAGATAACGGCCCTTGCGCTGGAATTCAGGCTAATGTCAACCTATACATCCTTTGTGGCAGTAGAAGAGAGCTATCAGGTAGACCCGAATGGAGAAAGGAAATCAATACTTGTCCCGGTCGAGATGCCCGAGTCTGTGAGTTATGAAGGAGTATTCGGGAAAGAGAAAAAAGATGCATCCCTCTATAATCTAAATGTATCAACTGGGCTCACCAGCGGAGGTAATACTAAGTGTGTAGCACCGGCACCGACATGTTCAGAGTGCGATAAAAGCCTGGACGGAAAACCCTCGGAGGCACATATTCAAAATCAAAGCTCTTATGCTCCATCTGTTATAAGTATAAACACTGAAAATCTGAAAATTTCTAAAAACAGCATTGTAAAACTGGAAACAACCTTTGATTTTTCTTCGTATCTTAAAAATTCAGAAGAAAAGAAATCTTTCACGAAGATTCAGATATTTAAAAGCGGTGAATTACTGGGAGAAATAACCTCTAAAGACGGTAAATCCGGCATAATTCCTTCAGATAAAGATAAAAATACTATAATCTTAAGTTTTCTCGAAGGAAAATCTCCTTTTATAACATCAGGAGAATATACTCTTATCATAGAGGTTTACAATGAAAATGGCGCAGTTATAGCCAGAGGAGCAGATACAGTAACTTTAGAGTAAAATCATTCTGGTGAGTGGTGAGTAGATTTTATTAACTCACTACTCACCACTCACTGACTACTATGACCGTTTCGGCCACAACTGAAAATTCATTCCTCCCGTCACGCGTTACGCGTCACGCATTACGCATTACATACCATTACCGGTATATCAATATTTATGAGAACTTTTTCTGCTGTTCCACCCATAAGGAATTCTTTAATTTTATTATCTCCGTAGCCACCCATTACTATACAGGTGCATTTTTTTTCTTCTGCTGTTTTTATAATATTCTCAGAAGCTCTTCCGCTTTTCCAGATTTTTTCAATATTTAACTTATAGGGTCTGAAATAGTTTTCCACCTCTTCAAGAAGAGGTTTTGCATCTTCTTCACTGTGTTTCACAGTAAGTACATTTACAACATCAGGAGCAATGGCACTTATAATATCGCCTGTTACTCTCAATGCGTTATTTGCCGCTCTGGAACCGTCATAGGCAATCAATATGTTCTTCCCAAGACTTTCTCCTTCACAGAGAGCAATGACAGGCCTGTTTGCATGTTTAACTACATTAAAAACGGGCGGTTGAAGTTCACCCGTATGTCCTGTTTTAAGAGCCTTTCCCATGACTATAAGGTCAAATGCTCTTGCTTCAGAGAGAATTTCTTTATGTATTTCTCCTGTTCTTACAACAAGCGAATGGTCTCCTTCTATGGTATCTTTCAGGCTGTCATAAAACTTAGTAACCTGCTCTTTTTCCTTATCTATTTCATCCTGTATTACTCTTATCTCATGCTGCTGCAGATTAAGGCCCGGCAGATCCAGAGAAATACCTGCCGATGACATTCTATATTTAAGAATAACCTGTACCATTTTTGTCGTATCTTCTACATAGAGGAGTCTGACCGTTGCTTTAAAAAGATTTGCCAGATTAATTGCTGTTTTGAGGGCATTGTGAGAACATCCCGATGTTCCCATAGGTACAAGAATACTTTTAATCATATCCATTCCTCCCTTTATTTACTTAAAAAAATAGCGCCTTAGGTGCGCTATTAATTGAATTAAGCTATATAGATCATAACACAGTTTTCCGACTATGGCAAGGTATAAATAGTGAAAAGTGAAAAATGAAAAGTGAAAAGCAAGTAAAATCGCATTTTTTTTCATTTTTCACTTTAAAATAATTAATTCACTGAAAAAACAGGGTTGAAGGGAAGAAGGAGGTAATTTTGTTTGCAGAAAAGATTTTCCAGTATTTCTTTTGCTATAGACGAATTAACCTGAAAAAATGCTTTTTCCAGGTTATATTGAATATTTTCTTTAAAATTTTTGCTGTTCTTTGTTAAATTTTCTTTAACTTTTTCTTTTCCTTCCTTTAATTTTTTCTCAAGGTAAGAAATATCCTTTATAACCGGTGAGGCAAAAGCAACAGAAGGACTTCCGAGGGCTACATGAGGGCCGAGTAAATCAACTGTGAGAGACATAGCAGATGCATCAAGGACAGGTAATATCAATCCTGTACATATGGATGAAATCTTTTCTGACAGATTACATCTGCCTTTACCTGTCAGAGGAGCAGATGTGGCATTAATAATTAAAGAAAAAATCTCTGTCAGGGTAATAGAAGAACCTTTCGGGCAGGAACTGGTTCCGTCATCTCTGAAGGATTCAGTGCGGGCAAAAATTCTGTATTTCTGTTTGAAATGTTCTTCAAACATATAAGCGGCATTATTCCATTCTTCCTGCATATATGCCATGATATTGTCAAGAGGAACTTTAAGGTTTTCTGATATATTTACCGGGTGTTCATAGAGTTCCCTTCTCATTTCGTTACCGAGAAAACTATTTTTCCCCAGAGTTTTAGCCCATATTTCAATATGTTTAATCACATTATCTTCTGTTATGACATTATCCGTAAGTGATTCAATAATATTAATATATTCCGCAGAAGTATGTTCTGCCACTTCAGAGAGCATACTTTCCAGTGAGGCTTCAATCTCTTGTTTCTTTTCTTTTATTTTATTAATGATTTCTTTTTTTATTAAATCTTTTCTCATAGGCTTATAAAAATTGTAATTGGTAATGTAAAGACTGTTTATAGAGAATATCTATAAAGTAATTTTATCATGACACAAAAAAACAAACAATCTTTATTCTCATATTTTTTTATGTTATTATATTTTTGAAGGGATTATGGAAAAATTATGAATCAGGTGGGATAATCATGAAAAATAATCTGATAGAAGCAGTAAAGGAAACAGTGTTAAACATAGACCCTGCTGCTCAGATTATTCTCTATGGCTCCCGCTCAAGAGGAGAGGAAGAAGAATATTCTGACTGGGATTTTTTGATACTGGTAGATAAAAAACCTGATTATGAGAAAATTCGAACTATAAGGCGTGCTCTATATAAAATAGAACTGGAAACAGAAGAAATTATAAGTTCAATTATAAGAGATAAAGAAGAATGGAACAGTTCCCTGTACCGTGCTACACCTTTTTATAAGAACGTTATGAATGAGGCTATTACTTTATGACTGATGAAATAAAAAAAATTATTTTATATAAAATGGACAGAGCCTATGAAACACTGGAAGAAGCAGAACTTATGGGTAAACATAATCACTGGAACACCTGTGTTAATCGCCTTTATTATGCCTGTTTCTATGCAGTAAGTGCCCTGTTATTAACAGAAAATCTTTCATCATCCAAACATACAGGAGTAAGGAGTTTATTTAACAAACATTTTGTCAGACCCGCACTGATTCATGAAGATTCAGGAGTATTATACAACGAACTTTTTGAAAACAGACAGGAAAGTGACTACACAGATTTTGTCATAATGAAAGAAGATCTTGTCTGTCCCTGGATTGATAAAACCAGAATATTTCTGGATACAATAAAAACGGTAATAGAGCAAAAAACAGGTTAACCAGAGGATTATTTTATGAAAGAAATGATGATAAAACAGGAATATCTCGCCTTTATCAAAGAAGGCAGGAAAAAGCTTGAAATCAGAGCTGGTTATAAAAATATCAAAAAAATAAAACCGGGAGATTCCATAATAATGAAATCTGCTTCCGAAACTCAGGTAATATCCGTAAAAGATATGCGTTATTATACATCATTTGACGATATGTTGAAATCTGAAAAAATAGAGCTTATAGCACCCGCCTCGACAGAAGACGAAACTCTCAGGATTTTAAAGGAAATTTATCCGCCTGATAAGGAAGAACTCGGAGTAGTTGTAATAGAGATTGAGACGGTAATTAATTAATAAAATATTCAGAAAGGAGATTAGCTATATGGTTTCATCAGGTGCCCCTTTTATAGGGATCTTAACAACCCTTCTGTTCCAGGTTCCTCTTTATCTCGTATGGATTACAGGCATTATAATAGCCGTCAGGAACTTAAAAATCTATCCCAAAATTTCTCTTTATACCATCATAGCTCTTGGAATTTTACTCTGTGAAACGATTATTTTCTCTGCTGCCAGTGTCCTTATTCCTGTTATCGGCAGCCAGTATGGGTTGACTGTCAGTCAGACAGGTATTTTTTATTCAATCTCAGGTTTTGTTCGTATTCTTATTGCCACTGCATGCTGGGGGCTAATAATTGCAGCTATATTCAGCTGCCGCACAAAAGAAGAATATATGAAATCTCTGGACAGGTAATTCACTATACTGGTAAAAAATCAATTTCATGGAAAGTTGTTTATAGGAACAACACAGACTATTTTCATAAAGGGATTATTTCTCTCTTTATCCTATTCTCCCCGGCCGGAGGATGAAAACTATGAAGTTTTAATAGAAAAACTGAGGGAATTATTTGAAAGGTGTAAAGTTGATGACAGAGTGCCATTTTATTATGACACAAATATATACGCAGGTGAACTATGAAAAGGACTTATTTTCGATTATGGCCTTTTAATATCTTTATTATTGGGATTTTTTATGTTATTATATTTTTAGAAGGATATAAAAAATCGAAGCAGGTGATAAATATGGGAGAAATTATTCTCAGAATACCTGAAGATATAAAAATAGAATATGATATAAAAGACAGTAATGACCTTGGACAATCTGTAGAAAAAATCAAGAAATACCTGAAATTTAAAATGGTATTTAATAAATTAAAATCTTCTGTTGAAAGTGATCTAACCAGAAAAGATATAAAAGAGATGGTATATGAATAAATTTTTCCTTGACAGTAGTATTATAATTGAGTTTCTTAAAACAGGTGGTCTGGAAGAAGCCAAAAAGATATAGATACACTTGATAAATTGCAACTTTTTTAATTATTAATTCCCGTATAAATATTCATTGTGATTATCTGCCAGATCGCCATTATTGCTCTCACATATTCCGCTTAAAGCAATTAATTCTGCAGTGGATTTTTCCCAGTCTGCTTCATAAGTTTCAGAATTTTGGACAGATTGCCTGTATTGCAAAAATTTGAGATAATCTATGAAATCTACTAACATCTGAAACTTTTCATCAGTTAAGCTCATAATTTCAGTAATGATTTTTTCCTGTAATAAAGATTTTTCCATTTATTTTACCTTCTTTTCCAGGTATAAAAGTACCTGATTTGAAATTATTCAAGTCATCCTATAATTAATTATATTACATGTTTTATTTTTGTCAAAATTTTAATCTATCGAAATAGAAAACGGTTTTTACTACACGTCACAGAAAATTTTATGGGAAGCTATTTTTACGGCAGCAAAAGAATTTAATGTACAGGTGTTCGCCACCACCCACTCTATGGATTGCATCAGAGCCTTCAGTAATGCTTACACGGGCCGGGATAATGATAATATAAGGCTTTACAGGATTGAAAGAAAAGATGATGATTTCAAGGTGATAAGTTATGATCATAATGTACTCAGAGCATCTCTCGAAAGTGACTGGGAGGTACGTTAGATATGGCGGACATAATTCAACAGAGGAAAGTCATGGCAGTAGAAGGGAAAGATGAAGTTATGAAATATGTGGACGCCATGTATGAACTAAAGACATTTATAAACAGGCTCAAAGATTAAGAACTGACACTTCCTTAAGAATAGATATATTATTCCGTTAATTCAGGGAATAGCTACTTTAGGTAACTCCTTTAATAATAAATCAGCAAATGTTATAGAGGTTATAACTATCATGTCATTTGGAGGTTTATCTTTTTTATAATCCGCTTCTTTTCTTTTTGGATGCAATCTTTCTAAAATTCTACTCACTTCTTTACCTGCAGTATTAAGTGTGCTAAATGTATATATAACATTTGCATGCATAGAAGGCTCAGGATCTGAAGGATTTTTTTTAGGCTTTTTTTTAATCGGAATTCTATTTGCTTTTAAAAATTCATATGCTGTACAATAAGCCGAGTAATAAGCCCTGCTAACAGAACAGCGCATTTTTGCTTCTGAAATATTAGATTGTTTTGCCTGTTCTGAAAGTTTTGTAGCTAATTCAAGATAATCAGACCAATCGAAACTCATATACACTCCACATCAATACAAATTTTATCATCTATTTCTAATTCCTCGGAAATACCTATCCACCACTCTTTATCAAATAATATAAGTTTTTCTATAGCTTCTCTGGGATTTAAGGTTGTAGAAATATATAACATTAACCTGTCTTCTTCAATCCCTTCCGGATCTTCAAATACTTCAAGAATAAGTTCTTCTGCAGGAAAATATTTTCTTATATTTAAAGCAATTTCTTCAAGATTATTTATCAAAAACATATTTTTCGATATATATTCTTCGACCTTATCTTCTTCTCTAAATTTATATATATCTTTATATTTCTCTAAAGTTAACATCATATTGTTTCTTTCTAAATTTTTCTTAATAAATTCATCTGTTATTTCTTTTGCCATCTCACTAATAATTTCATCTGTAAAAATTTGACTGCAGAGATAATTTATAAAGTTTCCCTCTTCTTCCATAAAAAAATTCAGGTTTATATTCATATTAATATTAAATATTATATTTATATTGTTATTATGTATGTAAAAAGGTTCCTGTGTAACAGTATCATCAGACCATAAAGAATAGTTACAGGGCTCTTCCTGAATGAAAGGACGATCCTTAACAATATACTCTATTTGTTTCCATAAATGCTCATAATTACAATCTTCTGATATCATTTAACAAACCTCTCTTCCAGACTGGCTTCCTTTGTAACTTTTAAAAAGCTGTTACCCAATAATTTATGTGCCTCATTTGCCCAGTTAAGAATTTTTTCTACAGTGTTACATTCTCCTTCTTTATCAGTAAGTATTAAACCTGTTTCCCACATTAAACAATCTTCAGTTTCTTTTTTTATTCTTCCCCTGCGGAAAATTAAATTAATTACTCCCTTTGGATTTGTAGAGCGAAAACCTACATGAAAATCTATACCTATTGGTAAAATATCCGTTTTTTCATCAAAAAAACCTTTTTTTACATCTATATCTATTTTCATTTTCTCTTTAAGAAATTCAATTATATTTTCAGTGTCAAAATTAAATTTTAATGCATTTAAATAGGATAAACGTAATATATTTATTTTCAGCTTTTTTTCTCTATCGGGACAAACTTCAAACAAAAAATTTATCATTTCAGTTAAATCAGTTAGAAAATCTTCCCATTTATAATTATCTCCCGAATCATGCAAAGAAATTACACCAGGCCTTAATTGAATAGTCGGCCAATCTTTTTCTTCACTTTTTCTAAATCTATTATGCTGAATGTTAATATGTCCACCGGATAACTTATTTAAAGGATTATCTATTTTCCCTATATCAGGATACTTCCCTTGAATTTTTTCATATAATCTTCCAAATAAAACTTCATGAGGTTTGAACAGGTTTAAATCCCAATGCAACCCGAAAACTGCTTCCATAAGAGGTGCCTTTTCCAGTTTAGGGTTAACCATTTTTTCATCTCTACTTTCTATATTTTACTCCAATATTATTAAATAAGTATTTCTTTATGAAGGAATATATCTGATAAATATTAATTGACCATAGGGCTTACAACTAACAGACATGACCGGAGTGGTCACCAACCAAATATGAAAATGAATAGACAGTGAAGCATAAAACTTTATCATTTTCATATAAAATATGACAATCTGACTACAATCAAAAACCGGATGTCATTATTCTAATATAAATTCTTTAAGATGAATATTTTTCCTCCATATAACTGATTTTTTAATTTTCAATAAAAACTTCACAATAATTTTTCTCCTGTTCCGGGAGCATAATCATTTTTATCTAATATAGCGCCCCGGGTGTTAAAAAAGTATCAAATCTCACTTCTTAATCCTTCGTACAAATATTCATTATGATTATCTGCCAGATCGCCATTATCACTTGAGCATATTCCGCTTAAAGCAATTAATTCTGCAGTGAATTTTTCCCGGTCTGTTTCATAAGTTTCAGATTTTTGGGCACATTGCCTGTGTTGCAAAAATTTGAGATAACCTATGAAATCCAATAACATCTGCAACCTGTCATCAGTTAAGCTCATAATTTCAGTAATGATTTTTTCCTGTAATAAAGATTTTTCCATTTATTTTACCTTCTTTTCCAGGTATAAAAGTACCTGATTTGAAATTATTCAAGTCATCCTATAATTAATTATATTACATGTTTTATTTCTGTCAAAATTTTATATTACTTATTTTTACCCTTTTTATCTCTTTATTCTTAATCTCCTTTATGTTATTATATTTTTAAAGGGATTATAAAAAAATCTGAGCAGGTGGGAAACATGTTATCTATAGAAGGTATATATGATAATGGGCATTTAATTTTAAATGAAGCAATGGAAATTAAAAGACCGGTGAAAGTTATTGTCACATTTCTGGAGAATATTGAAGATTTAAAGAAATCAGATGGAGATATAAAAGAGCAGAAGAAAAAATTTTCTGAATTAATAAAAAAAGTCAGTGCATTATCTAAAGGCGGAAATAGTGTTGAAGATATAAGAATAGAGAGAAGCCGGTATGAAAATTGTTATTGATACCAATATTTTCGTCAGCAGCCTCGATGAAAAAGATATATTTTATTCTGAATGTTATCCGATTTTTGAGAAACTACTCGACTCAGAGATTGAAGCCATATGCCCTTTAATCATTCTGGTAGAAACCATATGTGCCATACGCAGAAGGATAAATAATACAGATATTACCTTTGAAATTTATAAAAACCTGATTGATTTACCATCAATCAAATGGCTGGAGATAACTATGGATATGGCCGGACAGGTATGTCTTTGGGGGAATAAGACAGGTCTGAAGGGCGGAGATGCAATAATATTACATGTGGCACACTCTTATAATATACCTCTCCTGACTATGGATAAAGAAATAAAAATAAAAGCTCCAAAAGATATTTTAATTTATACGCCTGTGGATATAAAGGTATAATAAATGTTGAACATGGCCATAAAAATCAGTATTGTGTTACATCATTATATTGATCTACAAAGAAGATTTGCAATAGGTAAATCTCGTAAATAATTTTTTAATATATAACCCATATTACTCATAGATATATAGGTAAAACTACCTGATATAGCTCCTCCTACAAAAGGAATAGCTCTTGCAATTATCTGGGCAAATTTATCCTTACTGAGTCTTATACCTATCCATTTTGCAATTTCTCTAGCTATTTTGAATATTATATTTTTTGATAATGGCATCTGAGGTAGTTTTTTTCCTACTTGTTGAGAAAATAGTTCAGACAATTTGAATAATCCTTTAGATGCTCCATCTACACCTAACATAACCCCTATAAATATAGTAATTTTATGTAATGTTTCATCATCAAATTTATTTTCATCTTTAAATAGCTCAGGCCATCCATACAAATAAGCTAATTTTTGCACTATCAGTAAAATATGCCAGTAAAATTGTCCAACATCAGCAGGAATCGTGCCCGCTATCCACCATCCACCGGGAAGTCCAGCTGCAGTTGATATAGCTGTAGCCTCAAGAGTATGCCATTTTATACAACTATCAGCGATTTTATCAATAACATCTCTGGGAATTTTTGCTTCTGCTGGTGAAGTTTCAATAGCTTTTTTAATTTGTTCTTCGCTACATCGTGGAAATAATTCCTTCTTTAAATATTTGTCTCTATTTACTTTTACACCAGGTAAGCAAAGAACACGTCTCAATAATGTATACCAAATTTTCATATATGGGTCTAACTTCTCAGTACATTCCATTTTACACTCTCTTTAGTACCGCTCCAAATAAATTGGTATCCAATATTAGTAGCTGTTGTCATCCCCGCGAAAGCGGGGATCCATAAGCCTTTTCTCTGGATTCCCGCTTTCGCGGGAATGACAGATTAGAAACTTTTTGGGCACTATTTTACCTGTCTCGGTACTTAGTAATTAATATTTTATTTAACCATATGGTTCTATATAGTAACAATAATTTTACCATATAAAACACTGATATCTTAAGCTAAATTGTAATTGAAGCTTTGTTGTATAGAATAAATCCGCAACATTTATTATAACATTCAACATTTTCATTTTACAATCCTCTTTTCTTTTATTTTTATATACTAATTATAAAGAAATAATTTATAAAAGAAAATTATATAGTAGGAACATAGGAATCTAAAAAAGTAAAAGTGGTAATAATTTTTCCATTAAACGTAATCTTTTACAGAAGAGCCGGGCCAATCCCCCCGGCTCCTTTTCCCCTACACAACAGCCCTGACAAAACACAAATTCCTTATCACAGCCTTCTCTCTTTCATCTGCCTTTTTCTTCAGATAAAGCACTGCCCCCACGGCACTTCCTCCCAGAA
>DAIOEN010000083.1:0-29180 GCA_036746235.1 Vulcanimicrobiota bacterium
ATTCTCCGAAATGTGCCATTGAAAAAAGAAATATGATTCCCGGTCAGCACGGGCATACCAAGAGAGGTAAACTGTCCGATTACGGAGTTCAGCTCAGAGAAAAACAGAGATTACGTAGAATATACGGCGTTCTTGAGAAACAATTTGAAAATTATTATGAAAGGGCTGCCAGGCAAAAAGGCGTTACAGGCGAAAACCTTATAAAACTTTTAGAGAGACGTCTGGATAATATTATATTCAGACTCGGCTATGCTTTATCCAGAGCACAGGCCAGACAGCTTGTTACTCACAGGCATTTTAAGGTTAACGGACATATTGTAAATGTTCCTTCTTATCTTGCAAAGCCAGGAGACGAAATAGAAGTAATAGAAAAAAGCAGAGATATGGTTCCTATAAAAGCAGCTCTTGAAGTCAGCAGTGAAAGAGTATTACCTTTATGGCTTCATAGAGGTGAAGATGTTTTTAAAAGTAAAATCATAGCAGAACCAACTCGTGAGAATATGGATATTCAGATAGATGACAGTCTGATAACTGAATACTATTCTCGTTAGTTTAGTTGAAAGGCGGGTGTTAGGCCGATTTGCCCGGCAAAATAATATAATGCTAAAAATTGAGATACCAAGAGTGGAATGTGAAAAATTAACTCCTACATATGGAAAATTTGTTATAGAACCTTTAGAGAGAGGTTATGGTCATACTCTGGGTAACAGTATTACAAAACTAATGCTTTACTCCATTACAGGTGTGGCCGTGAAATGGCTGAAGATTGAAGGCGTTAAACATCAATTCTCTTCTATACCTGATGTTGTTGAAGATAGCACAGAGGTAAGTTTAAACGTCAAGAGAATGGTATTTAAAACCGATTATACAGAACCATTTTTTATGTATCTGAATACGAATAAGCCGGGTGAAATTAAAGCCGGTGATTTTACTCCTTATCAGGATATAGATGTAGAAATACTTAACCCTGATCTCCATATAGCTACTGCAAAAGGTGACAATTGCAAAGTATCTATGGAGATATGTGTGGAAAGAAGTAAAGGCTATTGTCCTGCAGAAGAGCATAAAAATACTCCAGATGAATATATACCGGTAGATAGTCTATATACCCCTATACGTAAAGTAGATTATTATGTTCAGGATACAAGGGTAGGTCAGATAACTGATTACGATAAACTTGTTATAGAGATAAATACAAACGGTGTGTTTACGCCTGATGAGGCTCTAGATATGAGTGCCCGTATGTTTCAGGATTATCTGAACTATTTTATAGCTCTTTCTGACGATACCTTTGAAGGTATTATGAAACCTACAGTGCCGAAACTGGAAGATGAGATACTCAATAAAGATATAGAAGATCTTAATTTTTCTGTCAGATCCTTTAATTGTCTGAGAAGATATGGCATAGTTTCCGTAGGTGACCTGATACAGAAAACTGAAGAAGAAATAATGAATTTACGTAATTTTGGCAAAAAATCTCTTGATGAGATTAAATTGAAACTGGAAGAATACAATCTGTTATTAAAACAAACTGAAGATTAATCGTTAAGGGGGATAATTATGAGGCACAATAAACGTTCAAGAACATTGGGAAGAGATACAGCTCATAGATTGTCAATGCTCAGGAACCTGACGGTCTCTCTTTTTAAAGAGCAGCCTGAAAAACATAAAGACAGTGAGGGTAAGATACAGACTACATTAATAAGAGCTAAAGAGCTTGTAAGATGTGCTGAAAAAATGGTAACCCTTGCTAAAAAAGGAGATCTCCATGCAAGAAGACAGGCCCTTGCCTGGATGAGAGATAAAGATACAACAAAATATCTGTTTGACACAATTGGGCCGAAGTTCAAAGAAAGAGCAGGCGGTTATACAAGAATTGTTAAAACCGGTATAAGAAAAGGCGATGGAGCTCCTATGGCTATTGTTGAACTGGTAGCAAGCGAATAAATTATGATCAGGGCTGACGGTCTGTCTTTTTGTTATGAAGGTGCATCTCAGGATGCACTGGATAATATTACCTTTCACATAGACAGAGGAGAATTTGTAGCAATACTCGGACATAACGGATCGGGAAAATCTACTTTTGCCAAACTGGCAAATGCCCTTTTACTTCCGACAAAAGGAAAATTATTCGTTAAAGGTCTTCTTACGGCAGACCAGAGTAAACTCTGGGATATAAGACAGACGGTGGGAGTTATTTTCCAGAATCCGGATAACCAGTTAGTTGCTACTGTAGTGGAAGAAGATGTGGCTTTCGGCCCTGAAAATTTAGGACTCTCTCCCTCCGAGATAAGGGAGAGAGTATCTTATGCTTTATCTGTTGTCGGTATGGAAGAATACAGAAATTCTTCTCCTCATTTCCTTTCAGGTGGACAGAAACAGAAAATTGCCATTGCAGGCATTCTTGCCATGAAACCTGAATGTATAGTACTTGATGAACCTACTGCCATGCTTGACCCGAGAGCCAGAGGCGATATTATTTCTACTATAAAATGTCTTAATAAAGATTATAAAATGACCATTCTTTATATAACTCATTTTATGGAAGAAGCGGTAGAAGCAGACAGGATAATAGTTTTAAATAAAGGCTCCATTGAGTTCACAGGAACTCCTAAAGAAGTATTCAGCCAGATTAAAAGATTGAAAAAACTCCATCTGGATGTTCCTCATATTACTGAACTGGCATCATATCTTAAATCTGCAGGTTTTAAGGTTCCTCACAACACCCTGACTGTAGAAGAAATGCTTATCCACTTATGTCCATAACATGATTTTATACTTTGACCCTCCGGTTTTTTATGTAATCTCGATTATCTGTCTTATCTTTGAGGCAAGCATTTTTGTAGAAAAAGGCTTCTCTATAAAATGTATTCCTTCTGCAAGTATTCCATGATGGGCTATAACATTTGCCGTATAACCGGACATATAAAGACATTTCATATTCTTATGGGATAAAAGCAATCTGTCTGCCATATCTTTCCCTGTCATATCAGGCATAACAACATCTGTTATAAGAAGATCTATTTTTCCCTTATATTCTTCTGCCATTTTAATTGCTTCACCTGTATTACCGTATGAAAGAACATTATAGCCAAGTCCCGACAGTATTTTAGTGCATAATTCCAGAAGTGTTGTATCGTCTTCTACAATAAGTAATGTTTCCCCCATACCTCCCTGTGGTTTTGAAAGGATTTTTTCTTTTTTTGCCTCTATCTCCTCTTTGCATACAGGAAGATATATTTTAAAAACAGTCCCCTTTTGTGGTTCACTGTATATATTGATCATACCTCTATTCTGTTTTACTATGCCGTAGACAGTGGCGAGTCCGAGACCTGTTCCCTTACCTGTTCCTTTTGTTGTGAAAAAAGGCTCGAAAATATGTTCAAGTATATCCTGTTCCATGCCGCATCCGGTATCACTGACACAGAGCATAATATATTCTCCCGGATTTATATCCATATGTATTTTACAGTATTCTTCATCGAAAAGTACATTTTCTGTTTCTATTGTAATTTTTCCGACTCCTGAAATGGCATCACGGGCATTGATACAGAGATTTGCAAGAAGCTGATCTATCTGTGACGGATCTATTTTTACAGGCCATAGATGTGCTTCCGGTATCCAGGCAAGATCAATATCTTCGCCTATAATCCTTCTGAGCATTTTTAACATGCTTTCCACTGTTTCATTCAGATCAATTATTCTGGGAGAAATAGTCTGCTTTCTTGCAAAGGCCAGCAACTGTCTTGTAAGGGCTGCAGCACGGTATGTAACATTATTGATTGTCATGAGATTAGTGCAAGCAGGATGGGACTCTTCGATTTTATCAAGAGCCAGTTCTGCAGAACTCAGTATAATACCGAGTATATTGTTAAAATCATGGGCCACTCCTCCTGCCAGACGGCCTACAGCCTCCATTTTCTGGGCCTGCATGAACTGGGACTGCAGCTTTTCTTTTTCTTCCTGAAGCTGTAAATTCTCTGTAATATCTCTTTTTACAGCAATATAGTTGGTAATAGTTCCGGAAGAATTACGCACAGGAGATATTGTTGTTTCTTCCGTATAAAAGGTGCCGTCTTTTTTTCTATTAATAAACTGACCTTTCCAGTTATTACCTCCTTTGATTGTATCCCACATGTTGCGGTAGAATTCTTCGTCATGTTTCCCGCTTTTAAGAATGTCTATGTGTTGCCCTGTTACATCTGTACGTGTATAACCTGTTATTTTTTCGAAAGCAGGATTTACATACTGAATATACCCCATACTATCAGTAATTACTACTATTTCACCTGACTGTTCTATAGCAGAAACAAGCATTTCCCTTTCTTTTTCTATGATTTTTCTTTCAGTAATATCCAGGACTATACCTGTATAACGTCCTATCTGTCCTTCTGTATCAAAGACAGGTTTTCCTCTGGACATGAGGGTTCTTTCCGTGCCATCTCTGTCAAAGACGCGGAATTCAAAATTCAGTTCTTTCCCTTTCTCCCTGGCCTCGATGACTGTTTTTTCAGCATGTTCTCTGTCCAGGGGGTGCACTATATTTCTCCAGGCTTCATAAGAAGGTCTACAGCTATATGGTTCTATTCCATAAACTTTCCACAGTTCTTCTGACCAGATATTTTCACCTGTATGAACATTCCATTCCCATGTGCCTGCCTTTGCCGCATCCATAGCAAGGCTCAGTCTTTCTATATGGGAACGGATTTTTTCTTCTGCCATTTTTCTTTCTGTAATCACATCAAAGACTGCAACAAAATATTCTCTTTCAGGAGAGTAAACAGAAACAGAAAACCACATATTCAGTGTTTTCAGATAAGTTTCAAATTTTTCAGGTTTTCCTGTCATGGCAACCCGGCCATAGATGCCTAATAGTTCAGGGTCTATTTCTCTTATGTTCGGTATAACTTCAGAAACCTTTTTACCGGTAACATTTTTAAGACCCGTCTGCTGTTCAAAGGCATCATTTACTGCAAGATATATAAAATCTACGGGACGGCCTTCTTCAAAAATCATTTTACAGTAGGCAAATCCATTGAGCATATTTTTGAAAAGAGAGCTGTAGAGTTTTTCGCTTTTCTCCAGAGCTTCCTGTGCCTGTCTCTGGGACAGTGCTATAGCTATCTGATCTGAAACACTTTCCAGAAATTCAAGGATTTCCTCTGTGAACATGCCTTTTCTCCTGTCATTTATCTGAAGAAGTCCCAGTGTTTCATTCCCTGTGCGAAGGCGAAAAAGGGCAACAGACTCATAGCCTTCTCCGTTACATCTGTTTCTTGTTCTTGCCTGCCTGTCTTTCTCTGTGGTGGAAGCAAGTAATTCTGTTGTACAGTTTGTCCAGAAACTGCCTTTTTTTGTGAAAAATGGTAGAGAAGGATTAAAACGTCCGCATATGACATTCCCGCACATACATTCAAGCACAGGATAACCTTTTTCATCTCTTTCTATCTGACCATACATATTTTTTGTACAGAGAGAATTTTCAAGAAGAACAAACTCAGAAGGAAATCCCTTTGTTTCAAAATAGGGATAATCATCACCGTCTTTCAATCTTACTCCTATTGCCTCACATCCTGTCCATTTCTGGATAAAACCTGTAATATTCCTTATAAGCTCATAAGTCTTATCCTGTCTGTTGAGAAGGCGGAGCAGTTCCACCATGTTTTTACGTTCCCACAGGTATCTTTCATCCTGTCTCTGGATTTCCCTCTCCTCTATAGTCATTTTAATTCTCCTTATAGCAGTTTTCTACAAAAGACTTTATTGAATTTACTGTTTAACTGTTTCATAAAGAAACAATTCTATTTTATAAATTTTTATTGTATCCATCATGTATATTGATGGTTCGTTACATATTTCACCTGATATATAACAGTAAAAATCTTTACCGGGTTCATTTATAAGCTTATTGCGAACATCAGGGAATTTATCCAGGCCTGTTAAAGCAAAAGATCTGTCTGAAGGTGTGGGAACTGTTCCTCCTCCTTCATCAATAACAGGTATAGCAGGGATTGCTTCATTAAATATAAATGTTCCCCCTTCAAGGTTTGTATATTTTACCGAACCACTTCCCTGGTAAATATTTACCCCGTCTGTTATTATTTCGATTTTCTCGACTGAGATTGTGTCTTTATTACTTATTGTGCCTGAAATAAATACAGAAAATTCTTTCCCCGGTTCTTTCATGATTTTATCTTTAACGTCGGGAAATTTATCCATGCCGGATAATAGATATATTTCCTCGCCCGGCGAAGGCGGGGTGACAGAAGGTTCTGATGAGTTAGTTCCCGTATCTGAAGGTAGCGGCCCGTCAGGTGTAGAGAAGTTTACGTGGAATATAAATGAACCATTTTCATATTTTACCTTTCCCGGCCAGTCTATAGACGGTTCGGGAATTAACTCTACTGTTTCAATAATCAGTGATTTCCACCCCTGACTATCACTGATTTTCCCTGTAACAAAAGCTTCAAAATCTTTCCCCTGTTCTTTCATGATTTTATCTTTAATCTCAGGAAACTTTTCTATACCTGTAAGAATATATTTTTCCTCTGTTACTGCAGGAATTGTTGTACTGACAACAGGGGGGGAGGCCTCTACCGTATCTTCTCTGAGAGGTATGGGAGTGCCTTCCGGCAGAGGAACAATCTGTTCGTAAGAAGTGAATATAAAAGTTCCGTCTTCATATGTGATAAGTCCTGAACCCTGAAAATAATTCTGAGAGTCTGAAAAATCTATGTCTATTACTTTTACCTCTCCTTCCTGAAGAGTTATATTTTCTATAAATTTAACAAAACCATTTACCGGATCAACTGCAGTAAGAGTAAGAGTCTCACCTGCCGGAACCCTTGGAAATTCATAATAACCTTCTCTGTCTGTTATTGTTCCCATATCATAATAGTTTCCGGGGATAGATCCTGTAGAAACATTATCTGATATACTCTGTGGAGGTTTTGCCGGAACCACTTCAGGATCTCTGGTTGATACGAATAATTGTATATCCGGAATTCCTTCTTTTGTTACGCCGGAAGATAGTCTGTAAACCTGTCCTTTTATTGTAGATACGGGGCCTTCCGGTACGACCTGAACAGTACCTGTAGCAGTTTTTTCTTCTGATTTTATTTTTGCCAGTACTCTGCCAGTTCCTGTTCCTGTAGCTTCGAATAGTCCGTAAGGTGTGATAGAGCCTATATTACCTTCATTACTGTTTACAAACCATTCTACCTGTTCCGGAGGCACTTCAAAAACCTGGCCGTTCCCGGAAATACCATAGGCATGATAGAGGAAAAATCCTCCCACAGGAATTACCAGGTTCTGTGGTTTTATAAGAATTTCTGAAAAATCAGACGGAGGCGTATTGTCTGACGGTATTATAGTTTCAATCGTGACAGAGCCAAAACCACTGTGAGATGTAGAACCTGAAGGGTCCAGAATAACCGTATTGTTCTGTCCGTAATTACATGGAGTAATACCGTTGAATACAAACCATCCTCTGTTATCGGTACTGGTAGAGTTTCCGCCGCCTAATGTCACAAGACACTTTACAACAGGCATATAACCTGATGGAGCCTGTGAGACTTCATCTATAATGATAAGACCTTCCTGCATTTTTAAGCCATTCTGCCTCTCCGTTCTGAGAGAAGAAACAGAGGGGCCGTAAACATATCCCTGAAAAGTTGTAAATGACGGTGCTGGAGTTATGCCGGGATTTATCGATGAAGAACCTCCGCCGCCGCAGCCTGTACACAGTATAATACACAGTAATAAAAGTAATTTGTTCATTTCGATTCTCCTTATGTTTGATTTTTTATAGAACCTTGCTTTTTCTATAATTTAGAAGATTGTTCATATAATATAAACTGAAGCCAGGGATTTTTTTTAAAGGTTTTCTTTGATAAAATTATACGTTAAATACATTGAAAATTCAACATATTAGAAAGTGAAATATTGCGTTTAAAAATGACAGGTGATTTTATATACAATGGAAAAAGAAATTTATCACAGAATATTGAGAGTGAAAAGTGAAAAGTGAAAAGTGAAAAAAATTGCATTTTACTTACTATTCACTATTCACTACTCACTATTCACTAATTAATAGATTTACAAAAGTAAGTGCAATTTCCAGTAAAAATAAAACTACCTGTCATGAAAAAACACTATAAAAGTGAAATATAGTTTATTTTATAAGTTATTAGACTTTAATTAGAATGAAAAATGAAAAGAACAGGGCACTACTCACTTTTCACTAATTAAGAAATTTAAAAGATCAGTCTTGACAGGGAAGTAATAGAGAGTATAATTCTCCTGAAGAAAATAATCAACCAATAAATAAATTATCGGACTTATATCAAATGAATTCTATTCCTCTGGCTGAATTAAATAAAAGTATTTCCGCTCTGCCCTCTCAAAAGCAAAGTATAATAATAATCGAGCAGCAAATAAAAGAAATAGAAAATTGCAATCAAGCCAGCACAAAGAGTATAGATGATTATTGAAAATTTTCATGTTCTCCGGGAGAAGGCTTCTCCTGAAAAGAAGAGAAATATACTGATAGATGCAATTAACAAAATTATCATTAAGGAAAAGATATTTATATGAGAATCGTAATGCGTAATGGGAGGACAGATTCTCATCCTTCGTTGTGACCAGACGGTCATGGCAGTTTATAGATTGGAGTTTTCTGGATTTTTTAGAGAATCATTAAAACCTTTATGTCTATCAAAATAGAAAACCTTTATTATACTTATTTGAAAGATACACCTTTTCAGGTTGAAGCTCTCAGGGGGATTAATCTTGAAATAGAAAAGGGAGAATTTATCGGTCTCGTAGGTCATACAGGATGCGGTAAATCTACTTTGATTCAGCATTTTAACGGATTATTGAAACCTTCTTCAGGAAAAGTTTTTGTAGACGGAACAGATATTTTTGCAAAAAAGGTGAATATGCAAAAAATTCGCGCTCTTGTAGGACTCCTTTTTCAATATCCGGAACATCAGCTATTCGAAGAAACAGTTTATGAAGATATTGCTTTCGGACCAAAAAATTTCGGTGTTCCAGATAAAGACATAGAAGGCAGAGTAAAGCATGCTATGGCGTCTGCCGGTATGTCTTATGAGGAACTTAAAGACCGGTCTCCTTTTACTTTAAGCGGCGGAGAAAAAAGGAAAACTGCCATTGCAGGAGTACTTGCAACAGAACCTGAATATATTATCCTTGATGAGCCTACGGCAGGTCTTGACCCTGAAAGCCGTGATAATATACTCTCAGGTATTAAAGAATTACATACAAAATATAAGAAAACTGTTATACTTGTCACACATGATATGAATCAGGTCGCTCTTCTATGCGACAGGGTTTTTATTATGGAAAAAGGCAAAATTGTACTTCAGGGCACTTTGAATGAAGTTTTTTCACAGGTTGAAGCTCTTGAAACATATAGCCTCGATGTGCCTCAGATTACCCGTCTTATGCACAGGCTGAAGGAAAAGGGGATTTCTGTAAATACAGAGATTTATACAGTGGAAGAGGCTTTAAAAGAGATTAAAAAAATTAAAGGTGGGAAGGGAAAACAGTGAGCAGTGACCAGTGACCAGTGACCAGTGACCAGTGATAAATATAACTGATAACTGATAACTGATAACTGATAACTGATAACTGATAACTGATAAATGGAAATATTAAAATCTGTCATAATAGGCCAGTATATCCCCGGAAGATCTATAATTCATCGCCTTGATCCCAGGGTTAAAATAATAATGCTTACAATTATGATTGTTTTTATTTTTACCATAAAAACCCTGACCGTTTACGGGGTTGCCTTTTTATTTGTTTTTTTTGTTATAATCTGTGCCAGAATTTCTCCCTTATTTATTCTGAAAAGCCTGAGACCGATTTTGTTATTTATTTGTATTACCTTTGTTCTCAACCTTTTTATGATCCCGGGAGAGATTATATGGAAATGGCATTTCCTGCAGATAAGTAAAGAAGGGCTTGAATTAAGTATACAGATGTCATGCCGTATTGTACTTCTTATAATGCTTTCTTCATTACTTACCTTTACAACATCACCTATAGAACTGACAGACGGTATTGAATATTTGCTTTCTCCTCTTTCAAGAGTAGGCTTTCCTTCTCATGAACTTGCCATGATGATGACCATTGCATTGAGATTTATACCTACTCTGATGGAAGAAACGGAAAAAATAATAAAAGCACAGCTTGCCAGAGGAGCGGATTTTCAGAGCGGAAGCATGGTTAAAAGAGTAAAAAACCTCATACCTGTATTTGTTCCTCTATTTATAAGCGCTTTTCGGAGAGCAGATGAACTTGCTCTCGCTATGGAATCCCGATGTTACAGAGGCGGAAAATATAGAACTCATATGAAGGAATTAAAGATAACTGTAAATGATGTAATTGCTATATTTCTCCTGATTTTATTTGTTGCAGGAGTGGAATATGTGCAGTTTTTCGGCGGCTTGAAGATTTACAGTCTACTTTTTAGATAAGGCATGGTGAGCGGTAAGATTGGAAAAAAATGTTAAACTCATAATAGAATATGACGGGACTGATTACTATGGTTTTCAAATACAGCCAGAAGGCAGGACTGTTCAGGGCGAAATAGAAAAGTCTCTTTTCGTAATATTCCAGCAGCCTGTAAAGATTTACGGTGCAGGCCGTACAGATGCGGGAGTTCATGCCGCAGGACAGGTTATCAATTTTAAACATGGCACAGAAAGAACTGTTGAACAGATACAGAGGGCTTTAAACGGACTTCTTCCGCCTGATATAGCCGTGAAATCAGTCGAAGAGGCAGACGAAAATTTTCATGCCCGTTACTGTGCAAAAAGAAGAAGATATAAATATCAGATATTGAACCGTCCTTACAGGGGAGTGTTTTTAAGAAATGTTGCCTTTTTCTATCCCTATTACCTGAATGTGGAACTTATGGACGAATCATGTAAAATATTTACGGGAACCCATGATTTTACTTCTTTTAAAGCGAGTTCCAGAGAGGTGAAAAGTAATATACGTACAATTTATTTATTCCGTTGCTATCGTTCTGAAGATCTGGTAATATTTGAAATAGAAGCAGACGGTTTTCTTCATATGATGGTCAGAATTCTTACAGGCACGATAATTCAGGTCGGAAGAGGGAGATTCTCGCCTGAGAAAATACGTCAAATACTGGAAGCAAAAGACAGGAGACAGGCAGGGCCGACCCTGCCGCCTCATGGATTGTCTCTTGTGAAAGTGAAATATGAGTAAAAAGTGAAGAGTGAAAAGTGAAGAGTGAAAAGTGAAGGGTGAAGAGTGAAGAGTAGTGAGTAGTGATTAGTGAAAAATGAAAAGTGAAAAGTGAAGGGTAATTAGAGCTTGGAGTTTAAAGTTTATAGCTGAGAGTCTGCTTCTTTTAACTCTCAACCCTCAACTTATATAACACATCATGTATTACGAATCACCGGTTACACGTCACGCGTCACGATATGAAGGGAGTATATTAATGTATAAACTGTTATATTTTATGAGTCTCTTGATTTTTGTAGTTTGCCTTTATCCAGCTATGGCACAGGATAATACTTTAGAGCCTGTTGTTACTCCGACAATTATTCCCGATATTACTCCTTCTGCAAGCATAACTCCTGTTGTTACTCCGACAATCGCGCCGACAATTACTCCCGCTGTAAGCATAACTCCTGTTGTTACTCCGACAATTACTCCCGCTGTAATGGAAACTCCTTCTGCCACACCAGGTATAACTGTAACTGCGACTCCTGCAATCACTCCGGCTGCCCCGGATAAGCCAGATCCGAACAGTCTTAATATTTACATAGAACAGGGCAATAAATATATGAAGGAAGGCAAATATTCTCTTGCAAAAGATGAATATGAAAAAGCTATTTACATAAATGATGAACTTCCGGCCGTATGGTATAACCTTGGAGTTATTTTTGAATCGGAAGGAGATCTGCAGAGTGCAGCCCAGTCTTATAAAAACTATTTAGTTCTTTCTCCCGGTGCAAAAGATGCAAAATATATGGCGGCTCATCTGTTTGATATGGAGGGAGAAAAATTCTATCACGACGGTGATTACATGGTGGCCCTGGACAAATTCAAAGAAGCTGTAAAGATTGAAAAAAACTATCCCTATGCCTATTTCAATCAGGGCCTTGTTTATGATAAACTTGAAGAATATGAACTTGCAACTAAAGCCTATGAACAGGCAGTAAATTGTTCCCCTTCTTATGGCAATGCCCATTTTAATCTGGCACTCCATTATGAATTTGCAGGTAACTATAAGGGAGCCATAAACCATTATCAGGCTTATTTAAAGCTTTTTCCGAAAGCAAAGGATACAAAAGAAGTGAAAACCTGGATTGAAGAGTTAAAAAAGAAGATTTAAATCAGTGAGCAGTGACCAGTTATCAGTGACCAGTTATCAGTGACCGGTGTTCAGTGACACATTACTGTTTATCGCTCACGACTCACGACTCGCTATAAATCCCCTTAATAGCATTAAGATCCTTTATAACAATTTTCCCTTTCTGCATATAAAGTATATGTTTTTTTTCCATTTCATTAAGGGATCTTGTAACATTTTCCCTGTTTGATCCGACTATATTTGCCAGTTCCTGATGGGTTATTTCCAGGGTTTCTTCTTTGCCTTCCATGCTCATTTCTGCCAGTTTTTTTGCAGTTCTCTGGTATATATCCATAAATTTCAGATCTGCTATTCTTTCGCTGAGTTTTCTTACAAGTTTTACATATTGTTTGAGCAGAAAAAGAGTTATTTCAGGATTTTCTTTCAGAATTTCCTGGAAGGCTTCCCTGGGGAGTATAAGGAGTCTGCTTTTTTTCAATGTTATAACGGTGGCGGAATGAGGTTCATCATCGAGTAAAGACATTTCTCCTATATATTCATATGGTTTTAATATGGCAAGATTTACCTCTCTGCCCTGAGGGCTTAAAAGTATAACTTTAAGTTCTCCCGATAGAATTATCCCGAGAAATCCGCTTTTTTCCCCTTTTTGCAATACAAGTGTATCTTCCTGATAATTTTTTTCACAGGTTTTCTGTGCCAGAGACAGAAGATATTTCTCTTTCAGATTGGAAAAAAGAGGTATTGTTTTAAGTAATTCTGTTGTATTCATAGTTTTGCAGATTACTCCAGAGATTGAATGAGTTTATTTTCTCCAGGCTCATTATATCATATTTATAGCGTATTTTATAACTTATTAAAATTTAAATAATTATTGATGCGTGATGCGTAATGCATAATGGGTTATTTCCCTTGTGTGTTATAATATATGTTAAGATAAATTTTTATTAAAAAAATGCGAAAGTATAGTATTTTAAATAATCGTAATAAAAATCTTAACAAATTATTATATATACAAAATACTTTTGTAACATTTTTATATTAATATGTATCTATAAGAAAAAAATATCCTGTCTTCAGACAGGCTTAATAAAAAAGGAGGAGATAAATAATGTATAAAAAAGCAATAATTTTGACTTTACTGGTTCTGGGCATAGTTGGAACAGCCATTTTTCTTGTCGGCTTTAAATGGGAAGGAAGAGGAGGCGGAAAATGGCATGGACATAATAAGGATGCTATGATAAAACGAATGGATAATATGGTTAAAGATCTTAATTTAACCGGTGAACAACAGGCAAAATTTGACGAATTGAAAAAGAAAATGACTGAAAATATGGGTAAAGGTCCCCGTATGGACAGAGAACATAACATGGACGGCGGAGAAAAAGACAGTTTTCGAGATGAAATGATGACGGAACTTAAGAAAGATAATCCAGATGTGAATTCACTGGCAGGAAAACTGAAAGCAGAGATGGATCAGACACTTGTCAAACAAAAAGAAAGACTGGAACAGAGAAATGCCGGTTCAAAAGAATGTATAGATCTCTTTGTTAATTTCTATAATATGCTTGATGATAACCAGAAAAAGCTCCTTGTCGATAAAGTGCATAAAAAGATAGATGCTATGGAAACATTGAGGGAAGATTAAAATTTTGTTAATGGTGAGCAGTGAACCGGCTTTGTTAAATCACTTCTCACCTTTTTGTTTTGTAATAAACGTTTTCCCTCCCGTCACGCGTCACGCGTTACGCGTTACGATAAATGAGATGCCGGTTACTAAATTATTTTTTGCATTACTATAGTCACCCCGGCAAATATAAAATTGTTGCTTTAATATATAACCTGTGTTATAATTTCCATTATCTCAAGGAAGGTACACAGCTATGTTACATCCAAATGATAAAAAAGCAATGGAATTAAAAGTGGATATACCTCAGGAAAAATTGGAGGCTAATTATTCCAATTCTGTTCTCATGCAGACAAGCCCTTATGATTTTATATTTAATTTCGGACAGCAGCTCGGCAATACCCTGAAGGTCAATTCCAGAGTTGCCATGAGCCCCCAGCATGCAAAATCTTTTCTTAAAATCTTAAAGGATAATATAGAACAGTATGAAAGAACCTTCGGTGAAATAAATCTCATACCTCAGATTGTAAAAAATCCCGAAGAAGAAACAATGCCTCCCTTTTATCCGCAGAATTAAAATATGGTCATATCATTCGCGGCATGAGGTTGAATCCTGAAAATAGTTCTTGATAGATTTTTATCTCTATGGTATAATATTCTTTCGTAAAATTAAAGTACAAGGAGGCCATGGGAATATACCCGGATTATTATGAAAAAAGATATACATCCAAAATGGTTACAAGCAGATGTTTCCTGCGTATGCGGAGAAAATTTTAAAACTTTTTCTACAAAAAATGTGCTCAAAGTTGAAATCTGTTCCAAATGCCACCCCTTTTTCACAGGCAAACAGAAAATAGTCGATACTGAAGGTAGAGTGGAGAAATTCTTCCAGCGTTACGGAATGAAAGAGGAACTGGAAAAGATTGCCAAAGAAAAAACCAGTAATTAGTGATAAGTGATGATGAGTGAAAGGTAAAAAGTTCTCTCACCTATCACTTTTCACTGTTTAAAGGAGATGTTTTTGTGCCCTATAAATCAAAGGGTGGATGGATTGAAATTATCTGCGGAAGCATGTTCAGCGGTAAAAGCGAAGAACTTATAAGAAGGGTCAGAAGAGCGAAAATTGCAAAGCAAAAAGTTAAAACCTTCAAGCCTTTTTTAGATGATCGTTATGCCAGAGATGCAGTTGCTTCCCATAACGGAGAAAAGATAGAAGCCCTTCGTGTGGAACATCCTGACGATATCTGGAAGTGTCTTGATGATGACACACAGGTAGTTGCCATAGATGAGGTTCAGTTTTTTTCTCCCTCTATTGTTTCTGTGTGTCAGGACCTTGCCGATAAAGGGAAACGTGTTATTCTGGCCGGTCTGGATCAGAATTTTAAAGCGGAACCTTTCGGCCCTATGCCTCAGCTTCTTGCTATTGCAGAACATGTTACAAAACTTCATGCCATATGTATGGTATGCGGTGAAGAAGCTTCCCGGTCACAGAGAATAATAAACGGTAATCCTGCAGGATCTGACAGTCCTACCATACTGGTGGGGGCGTCTGAATCATATGAAGCACGGTGCCGTAACTGTTATCAAAAGGGTTAATTTGTATAAACTTCCAGTTTATGCAGGTTATAAAATTGATTATGTTGCCTCGTAGCTAACAAAAGGAATATAGTATGTTGATAAATGTATCTGAAAAATCCTCCGAAACTTCTGCCGATAAAGATTTCCTCTATGGCGGACAGGCTGTTATAGAAGGTGTCATGATGAGGGGAAAGTCCCACATGGCAGTAGCAGTAAGGAAAAATGATAATGAAATTTTTCTCCATAAAGAAGAATTAAATACTTTTTTAAGAAGATATAAATTTTTAGATATACCTCTTGTAAGAGGTTCTGTAGTGCTTGTAGATGCATTGAGAATGGGAGTAAGAGCACTGTTTATTTCTGCGAAAGAAAGCCTTGGAGAAGAAGAAGCACAGAAAGAACTTGGCCCCGGTGCCATAGGCATCACTTTTTTCTTCTCTTTTCTCATAGGTATAGCTCTTTTTGTAGTTTTTCCTACATGGGTTACAAATTTTGTTAAAACAAAACATCTTACAGAGATTTTTGCCAATAAAGATATTTTAAATGTAATTTTGTTAAATTTTACAGAAGGATTTATAAGGGTAATTATTTTCCTCGGTTATGTTCTGCTTATATCACAGATGGCGGAAATAAAGAGGATTTTTCAGTATCATGGTGCAGAACACAAGGTTATTTATAATTACGAATCAGGAAAACCTCTGACAGTAGAAAATGCAAGAACTTTCAGTTGCCGTCATCCTCGATGCGGTACAAGTTTTATAATTATGGTACTAATGATGAGTATTATTCTCCATGCTCTCTGGGGATGGCCTGATCTCTGGGTGAGAATAGTTTCGAGGCTTGTAATGCTTCCTGTTATAGCAGGACTGGCCTATGAAATGACCAGACTGGCAGGGAAGAAGAATCCTTTTTTCAGCATTCTTGTTCGTCCCGGAGTATGGCTTCAGGTGCTTACTACAAGGAATCCTTCCGATGATCAGCTTGAAGTAGCTATAAAGGCTTTTAAAGAAATTTTACCTGAAAGTTGTGCCGGAAATATTCCTTCTCCATATACTTCATGAAAAAGAGAACTTTTTCTCATTTCAGTCTCGGTTGTAAGGTAAACCAGGCAGAAATGGATAGTCTTCATAGATTATTGCTTCAAAATGACTGGCAGAAAGCCTCTCCTTCGGAGAAGGCTGACCTCTGTATTATCAATACCTGTACCGTAACCAGTATGGCAGACAGGAAATCCCGTCAAAAAATAAGAAGGGTTATAAATGATAATCCCGGCGCTTTTATTATAGTTACAGGATGTTATGCAGAAAACAGTAAAGAAGAAGTTGAACATATTGAAGGTGTAAGTCTTGTCCTCGGGAATGAAGAAAAACTGGTTCTTCCTGAAATTCTGAAAGAAAAATCCATAATTGAACATACTGTTTTTGATTCCGGTTATTCTGATTTTATCCCTGAAGGCAGAACAAGAGTATTTCTTAAAATACAGGAAGGTTGCGAAAATTTCTGCTCCTATTGCATAATTCCCTATGTGAGGGGAAAAATAAAGAGTGTTCCTCCCGGGGAAGTGATAGAGAGAGTGAAAAATCTTTCCTTGAGCGGATATAAGGAAATTGTTTTAACAGGTATAAATCTCGGAACTTATGGCCATGATACAGGAACTATAGATCTTACGGAATTACTCGAATTGATATGTACCACGACAGATATTAAGAGACTCAGGTTAAGTTCCGTAGAACCTGATACAGGTGAAAAGTTTCTGGAGTTGTTTCAGAAACATAAAAATCTCTGCCCTCATCTCCACATTCCTCTTCAGCATGGACACAATAAAATACTTCAGGCTATGAATCGCCATTATACTGTAGAACAATACAGAGAACTGATAAATATAGCAAGAATAAAAATACCGGATCTTTCTGTAACTACAGATGTTATGACAGGTTTTCCGGGAGAAGAAGATGAACATTTTTATGCCACAAGAGATTTAATAGAAGAATTACAATTTGCCAGACTTCACGTATTCTGTTATTCTCCGAGAGAAGGAACTGCTGCAGCTTCATTTACCGGACAGATAGATGAAAAAGTCAAGCACGAAAGAAGCAAAATTTTAATAAAAACAGGAGAAGTTATGGCGGAAAAGTTTTATCAGAAATTTATCGGAAGAACTATGGAAGTTCTTTTTGAACATAAACCTGATAAAAAAACCGCTCTGCTTAAAGGCCTTACAGGAAATTATCTTTCTGTCCTTGCCGGAGGAGAGAAAAAAAATTCCGGACAGATAATGAATGTAATGATAAAAGGTGTGGAAGATAAATTTTTATCAGGAGAGATTTTAGTATGAAAAACACTATAATGAAAAATTCTCTTACTTTTTAAGAGGAAAGTAAGGAAATAGTATGGAATATTATAGCAAGGATAAGAAAATTTCTCATACCAGGTCAATGACCCCGTCCACAAGGGACGAGGCTTACAGTGCAAACTGTAAGTTCTCACATTGATTAGAGGGCTATAGTGAAAACTGTAGTTAGCAGTTGTTTAGGTCATGACACCATAGAGTATCTCTCACGCTTTATGCAACTGTCGCTAATGGTTAAAAACTCTGTGGGGTAGGAGTGGTGCTGTTAGCTTAGTAAGCCTTTACAACAGCCTCGATGGGAACTTACTGGTTTTGAGAGGTTCCAGGACGGAACTTGCGAGTATCTGTTGCAAAAACCTCTCCCCTTCAGGGGAAGTGCCATTCATCCTCGCCCACAATGGGACGAGGTTTTCTGGCACGATTCTATAAAGAGGAGAATTAAAGGAAGTTATGGAAAAAACGGATGTAAAACAGAGACCTGAAGATTTATGGATAAAGTGCGAGCAATGCGGGGAAGTAATATATCAGAAGGATTTTATGGTTGAGCTGAAGGTATGCCCTGAATGTGAGCTTCATTATCCCCTTAATGCTATAGAAAGGATAGATAGTTTTTTAGAGAAGGATTCCTTTCAGGAAATAGATAAATATTTGTCTTCCCTTGATCCTCTTGAATTTGGTGAAGGTTACAGGGTTAAATTACTGAAGGACAGAAAACAAACAGGATTGAATGAGGCAATTGTGACAGGTACAGGGAATATCGGAAAACATAAAATAGTATTCGGCGTAATGGATTTCAGGTTTCGAGGTGCCAGTATGGGATCAGTTGTAGGTGAAAAAGTAGCAAGAGCAGTAGAAGTTTCCCTGAAAGAAAAAATACCTGTTATACTGCTGTCAAGTTCCGGCGGTGCAAGAATGCAGGAAGGTATGTTTTCATTGATGCAGATGGCAAAAACCAGTGCTGCTCTGGGGAAATTGAGCGGAACGAATATACCTTATATATCCATTCTGGCCAACCCTACTACTGCCGGCGTGGCGGCAAGCTTTGCTTCCCTTGGAGATATTATTATAGCGGAACCGAAAGCACTTATAGGATTTGCAGGTCCCAGGGTTATAGAGCAGACAATCAGACAGAAATTGCCGCCCGGTTTTCAGAGAGCGGAATTTTATCTGGAACATGGTATGGTAGATATGGTTGTCCATCGTAAAGAGCTCAGGGATACTGTCAAAAAATTACTTGATTTCTTAAGCCCTGTTGAGTAAAGGAGATTAATATGAAAGGTGAACTTCCAATAGAAAAACCGCTTCAGGAACTGGAAGCAAAGATTTTAGAACTAAAAAAACTATCGGCCCATGCAGATATAGATCTGTCTGCAGAAATAAATGCTCTCGAAGAAAAAGCCAGGAATTTTAAGAGAGACTTTTTCCAGAACCTTAATCCATGGGATAAAGTTAAAGTGGCAAGACATCCTCAGAGACCTTTTACCCTTGATATTGTGGAAAAAATTTTTCAGGATTTTACAGAACTCCATGGAGACAGAATTTTTCGTGACGACCCTGCTATAATAGGAGGTCCTGCTTTCCTTGACGGACAGAGGGTTATGGTAATGGGACATCAGAAAGGAAGAGATACTAAGAAAAATCTTGCCAGGAATTTCGGTATGCCTTATCCGGAAGGATTTAAAAAAGCAGCAAGACTTATGAAGATGGCAGAGAAATTTTCTCTTCCTATAATTTCTTTTATTGATACACCGGGAGCTTATCCCGGTATAGGAGCAGAAGAAAGAGGGCAGTTTGTGGCAATAGCGGAAAATCTCCTCTTAATGTCACTGTTGAAGGTTCCTGTTATAGTTGTAGTTATAGGAGAAGGCGGAAGCGGAGGCGCTCTCGGTATAAGTGTGGGAGACAGAATTTTAATGCTTGAACATTCCATTTACTCCGTAATTTCACCTGAAGGATGTGCTTCTATTCTCTGGAGAGATGCTTCCAAGGCAGATGAAGCGGCAAAAGCATTGAAACTTACCGCTCAGGATCTCATAAAATTTAATATTATAGATGAAATAATACCGGAACCTCTTGAAGGGGCCCATACGGATATTGATTTTACTGCGGAAAATATAAAAATCGCTATAAAAAGAAATCTGGAAGAAATAAAGAAAGTGCCGGTTAATAAAATTGTTGAATTAAGATATGAAAAATATAGAAAAATAGGTGTATTTAAAGAGAGTAGTGACGCGTGACGGGAGGTAAGGTAAAGATCTTCATGATTTTTATAAGTACGAATATTAATTATATTCTATTGCAGATGTCTGTTCCCAGGCATAATCCGCGCGTCACGCGTCACGCGTCACGCGTTACTATATCTTAAGGAGAGGAAATGTACCACAGGAGAATTGCCGTAATGACTGCTGGCGGGGATTCACCCGGTATGAATGCAGCTATAAGAGCAATAGTGGTAAAAGCTATTGAGTATGGCTTCGAAGTACTTGGAATAAAAAGAGGCTGGATGGGGCTTCTGAATGAACAGATTGAAGATCTCAATATAAATTCCGTATCAGAGATATTACCTCTGGGAGGAACCATACTCGGAACTTCAAGACAGAATCCTCTCAAACAACCTGACGGTGAAAAAAAAGTTCTTGCCAATATAGAAAAAAATAAAATTAATGCTATAATTGTGATAGGAGGCAGAGATTCTCTTACAGTAGCAGCTAAAATTGCCAGGGTAGGAGTTAATGTAATAGGTCTACCAAAGACCATTAATAATGATATAGCCTATACCGATTATTGTATCGGTTTTGATTCTGCCAGAGCAATTGTATGTGATTGTATCGATAAATTAAGTACAACTGCTTTTTCCCATCACAGAGTTATGATTATAGAAACAATGGGAAAGGAAACAGGATGGATAGCTCTCATGGGAGGACTATCAGGCGGTGCGGACTGGATATTAATCCCTGAGGTGGAATTTGATATAGAAGCAGTATGCAGACAACTTTATAAAAGGCGTACTTCAGGGAAACATTTCAGTGTTGTAGTTGTGGCAGAAGGTGTAGTTTTGCCGAATATGAAGAAAGAAATTCTGGATATTAAAGATGAATTCGGACGTCCCAGATATGATCTTCGTAATGTTGGAAAAGCTCTTGGCAGCTACATTGAACAGTCTACTAATTTTGAAACAAGGGTTACAGTACTTGGTTATCTCCAGAGAGGCGGTATACCTACGTCTTATGACAGGATAAAGGCTACTCATCTTGGTATAGCTGCTGTAGAAACAGTAAAGGACAGGATGTCCGATGTAATGCTTGCCTATCAGGGCAATAAAATATGTCGTGTAGATATGGAAGATGCTCTTATAAATTCTCCCAAAGTAGTAGATCTGGAACTCTATGAGGAAGCCAGGCTATTTTGTGATATTTAAAAGAGGAGCAGGTGATGAAAAAAAGTAAAAAAAGATTCTATTATACAGTATTATTATTAAGCCTTTTTAGTATATTAACTGTCAACCTGTTAATGGTTTTAAGCAGGACTTCCATACAGACTGACAAAATGGATAAGAAAATATGTCAGATGGAAAATCATATAGATAAATTAAGAGAAGAGAATGGAGTCTTAAGAAAACAGATAGGACAGTTGGAAAATGGAGAATATATAGAAAAGATAGCAAGAGAAGAGCTTGGAATGGTGAAAAATAACGAGATAGCTCTTGTAGAGATAAATAACAGCTCAAAGAATAACATAGTAGATAACATAGAAGGAAGGGAGGGGACACAGTCTATAAGAACAACACCGGGTACTATAGAACTTTCAAAGAAAAGTGTAAAAGATTTTTTCGATAAGCTCTTTAATTCTATAAGTATAAAAGAGTAATCTTGACATGAATGTAGGGCTAAAGTATAATGAATATTCACTTAACGTATAAAAAACAATTTTCTATTAAAAGTTTGTTTAAGTGTTTTATACAGAAGAAAGGATTGTGCTAGAAAGGTGTCCCTGGAAATAGGAGTAATTGTAGAAGGAAAAGTTGTAAGTATAACTAAATTCGGAGCTTTCATTGAACTTCCCAATGGACAGACAGGCCTTGTTCATATATCTGAAATTTCTTCGGAATATGTGAAGGAAGTTAAGGATTTTCTTAAAAAAGATGATAAGGTAAAAGTAAAGGTAATAGGGAAAAATAAAAAGGGTAAATTTGATTTATCTATAAAACAGGCAAAATTACCTGAACCGGGACAGGAAAAACCTGTCCAGAAAAAAAAGTTCAGACCTTCAGGTGACGGTGAGACAAAATCAAATGTCAGCCAGGGTGCTTCAAGAAAACCCAGTGTTAATTTTGAAGAAAAACTTGCCCAGTTTTTGAAAGACAGCGAAGAAAGACAGCTTGATCTCAAAAAGAATACTGAAGCAAAGAGAAGCAAAGGCCGTTATAATAGATAGATTAAATTTATTTTCTAATTTATTACTTATTAAATTTTTTTTACCTGTCTTTTATTGGTAAATATAAAAGAGCAGGGGGTGAGATTTAACGGAGTTAATAAGGTTTGTATGAAAATTTTTTTTATACAAATAAGACTCTATTAAAAAATACTCCTGTGAAGATGCTCTCCACATGTTAATGAAGGGAGATAATAATTTATAATGGGTAGTATATTTTTTATTGCAGCAGAAAGCGATATAGTCCTTCCACAGCTGAATTCAAATCAATATGGCATTCTTATAGCTGTACTGTTGTCAGCATTTATAGCTCTTGCCTATGGAGGATGGATTGTATTCAGTGTCAGAAAAGCAGATAAAGGCTCAGATGCAATGCAGAATGTAGCGAAGGCAATTCAGGAAGGAGCCAATGCTTATCTTAATCGTCAGGCAAAGACGATGTTTATATTTGTTGTTATTATGACTCTTATTCTCGGTTTTATGTACTGGAATATTTATGCAGAATTGCCTAACAGACTTGCTCTGACAATAGGTATTTCAATAGCTTTTTTCCTGGGAGTTCTTGCTTCCTACGGGGCAGGCCGTATGGGTATGTGGCTTGCCGTTCAGGGAAATTTGAGGGTTGCTGTGGCAGCCCTGAAAAGTTTTAAAGGCGCTCTTGAAGTTGCTTTTAATGCAGGAACGGTATCGGGGATGTTTACGATAGGCCTTGGCCTTCTCGGAGCTACTATTATATTTCTCATCTTCAAAGAAAATGCCATGAAAGTTCTTGTAGGGTTTGGATTTGGCGGTTGCCTTGCTGCTCTCTTTATGAGGGTAGGAGGAGGAATATTTACAAAGGCAGCAGATGTAGGAGCAGACCTTGTTGGTAAAGTTGAAAAATCTATTCCTGAAGATGATCCCCGTAATGCTGCAGTAATAGCTGATAATGTAGGAGACAATGTGGGAGACTGTGCCGGTATGGCTGCCGATGTATTTGAAAGCTATGAAGTAACACTTGTAGCAGCAATTATACTCGGAGCAGGTGCATATCTCGGTTTTGTCGATAAATTCGGAACAGAACTGGCTTCTTCTATGACCCTTGCCCTTATACTCTACCCTCTCCTTGTGAGAGCTGTAGGAGTATTTGCCTCAATTCTTGGCACCTGGTTTGTTAAAGGCACAGAGGATATGAAAGATCCTATGGTTCCTATTACAACAGGTTTTCTTGTGTCGGCAGGGGCGGCTCTTGTCGGTTGCGGTGTTGTGAATTATATATTTTTAAATTTCACCACACCCGGTGCTCCTGAATGGTGGCGTTTTTTTGCTGCCACTGCAGCAGGTGTTTTTCTGGCAGTAATTATACTGTATCTTACCAATATGTATACTCATATTGATGGTACACCTGTTAAGGAAACGGCAGCTTCGGCAAAAACCGGTTCTGCTACTTTGATACTTACAGGACTTGCCCATGGTATGCAGAGCAGTGTGTGGGCCATCCTTGTTATAGCCGGATGTGTGGAAGCTTCTCTACTGATATTTAACGGATATCCTGCACTTCAAATGTATGGAGTAGCGCTTGTAGGGCTTGGACTTCTTACTACGACCGGTTATATTCTTGCTATGGATACATACGGCCCCATTACAGATAATGCAAACGGTATATTTGAAATGTCCGGTGCCCTGAAAGAAGGCGGCGGCGAGAATAAAAGAGCTCATGAAATTGTAGCAAAACTGGATGCCATAGGAAATACTACCAAAGCACTCGTGAAAGGTCTTGCTATTGCCACAGCCGTAATTGCTGCCACATCACTCTTCAGTTCTTTTGTGGAAGAAGCCGGGCTAATGCCAATGAATATCGGTGCAATAACAAAGGAAAAGTTAGAGTTTATAGGTATACAGGTCAATCAACCCGGTGTATTTATAGGGCTTCTTATAGGCGGAGCAGTTCCTTTCCTTTTCTCCGGAATGGCCATAAATGCTGTCGGAAGAGCTGCCTCTCTGGTAGTGGAAGAAGTAAGACGTCAGTTTAGAGAAATCGACGGCATAATGGAAGGAAAGAATAAACCTGAATATTCAAAATGTGTTGATATCTGTACTACTGCAGCACAGAAAGAACTTATAGGCCCTGCCATACTGGGTATATTTACTCCTATCCTTGTAGGTTTTGCCTTCGGTGTTACTGCTCTTGGAGCATTTCTTGCAGGTTCCATACTTACAGGCCAGCTGATGGCTGTTTTTATGTCCAATGCCGGCGGTATATGGGATAATGGGAAGAAGAAAATAGAAGAAGGTTTCCTTGGAGGTAAAGGCAGTGAAGCTCACAAGGCAGGAGTGGTAGGTGATACAGTGGGAGATCCTCTTAAGGATACTGCAGGCCCCGGTTTAAATCCTCTTATAAAGGTTATGAACCTGGTAGCTATTTTGATAGCTCCTGTTGTGATAGCTCCTTCAACGGGTTTAAGAATTGGCGTAATAGCTGTTGCACTTATAGCACTGGCTATTTCCGTATGGATGAGCAATAAAAGTAACGTAACTATAGAAGAAAAGTCTGCTTAAGTTATTGCAAAGTTAAAATCTATATGATATAATTACAGGAATTTCAATAGCCGGGGTGGCGGAAATGGTAGACGCAGAGGACTTAAAATCCTCCGGGCCTTAAAGCCCATACCGGTTCAAGTCCGGTCCTCGGCAGAATTGACAGGGATGATGAGATTAAAAGGATTACCAGGATGAACAGTCCTGGTAATTTTGTTTATTTATCTATTTTTCCGGCTCCGCCGTGAATTATAATACAGGCCATTTTCCCTCTCCTTACTTGTTGACAATTTCATGTGGTAAACAGGGTCTGCAGAATATACCATATACTTTTTCTCCCTGAAAATAAAAATACTCATTTGGTGAGTATTTTGTGAGAAAATCTAACAGATTGTCAAGTTTTTTACCCTGAATATCTTCCGGGACATATTTCCCTGATAGTTTTTCAAGATTAACTGTGTCTTTATATTTCCATATAGTTGCTTTCCTTGTACAGTGTTCTATATAATCAGGTATATTATATACTGTAAGGGAAATTTTTTGAGGTCTGTAAAGTTCTGAAGCACCTGCTGTATAGTCTTTTAAAAGATTATACACATCTTTTAATTCCTTCGAGTCATTACTATAAAAACTAACTGTTCTGCCACTTTTTTCTATATTGACAGTCAGTGAATATGAAATGTTTTTTTTCTCTTTTTTTTGTTTTTTTACAGTAAAAAATTTTTTTTCTTCTATAATAAATTTTAACAGATCCTGTACATTTTTTTCCTGAAGAGTTGTTTTTTTCATTATCGGATAGTTAATAGTCTCTGGAGAATCGTATATTTCTTTTTTTCCTCCTTCAACTCTGTATATTAATGTTTTATTTCCATAGAGACAGAAATCTGTTATGTTAGATAAAACTACCTGCCTGACAGGTAGATTTGAACGGTTCATTTCTGCTTTTATTATAACACTTTCAGATCTGGAAGAATATTTGATTAAAGGTACAGGTGCAGGTGGCTGTTCAGTTTTTTTATCAGTATTACATCCATAAGAGGTGACACATAATAATATTAATATAAATACATATTTCACATATTTCAACATAATTTTTCTCCTTTTACCATTTTATATTGTGCTTATCTCAATAATATCCTGCCTTCCTGAAAAATTCAACTGGAAAAATATTAATATTTATGATATACTTTTCAAGAATACAAATATAGTTATTTTAACTATCCATAAATAATGACTTCGTAATGGGTAAAGTGTAATGCTTGATACGCAGGGATTAAACCCGTCACGCCTTACACGTTACCCGTCACGATGACATAATACTGTTTTCCTGTGAAATAGATATGTATTATCATTGAGCACTGATTTATTGTAGTGCTTCTAAGAAAGGGGTAAGACTCAGTAAATGGTAGCTATAATAGGAATAGTAGTAGTTTTAGGTTGTGTAATAGGTGGTTATATTCTATCTCATGGGCATTTAGCTACATTATTTCAACCTTATGAAGTTCTTGTAATAGTAGGTGCTGCTATAGGCGGATTAATTATCGGCACTCCTTCCGTACTTCTTATGTCTCTTATTAATAAGATTAAAAATATATTTCTTGGAAAACCTATGACTAAAAGTACGTTTATGGATTTATTGAAAATACTTTTTGAACTTTTTGATTTAGGTAGAAAAGACGGTTTACTGGCTCTTGAATCTCATGCTGAAGAGCCTGATAAAAGCGCTCTTTTTCAAAAATATCCTTCTGTGGCTTCCAATAAAGAATCAGTCGCATTCCTATGTGATTCTATGAAGATGCTCGTAGGAGGAGCAGGGCCACATGAATTAGAAGAACTTATGGAACTCAGTGTAGAAGTTAAAGAAGAAGAAGTTCATAAATTTGCCGGACTTCTTCAGGGAGTAAGCGACGGACTTCCGGCACTTGGAATTGTTGCGGCAGTTCTGGGAATAATTATAACCATGGGGGCTATCGCAGAAGGTCCTGAAGTAGTGGGACATCACGTGGCATGTTCTCTTGTAGGAACTTTTCTGGGAGTTCTTTTATCTTACGGTTTTGTAGGACCTCTTGCCAGTAATCTCGGAGCAATGGGGCAACTGGAACATCAATATATGGCATGTATAAAACATGGACTTATTGCATTCTCTAAAGGTAATACGGCAGCAGTTTCTGTGGAATTTTCAAGAAGATCTATTTTCAGTGATTACAGACCGGGCTTTAAAGAAGTGGAAGAAGCCTGTAAAGCACTGAGAGGTGCTGCAAAAGGAGAATAAGGTATAAATGTCTAAGGAACAGCCAATAATTATAGTTAAGAAAAAGAAAAAAGGTCATGGAGGGCATCATGGTGGCGCATGGAAAGTGGCTTATGCTGATTTTGTGACTGCTATGATGGCACTGTTTATTGTTCTGTGGATTTTAGGACAGAGTGAAGAGACTAAGAAGGCTGTTTCCTTTTATTTTAATAATTCGGAATTATATATGGCCAATCCAAAAGCCTTCGAAGAGGCATTTATAAAAAGTATGGATGAAGCTTATGGAACTACCGGAGGACCTGTGTCGGAACACACTCCTTCTCCTCCTACAGAAAAACCTGAAGTTTCTCCTACTGTTGACCCGAAAGAAAAGAGTAAGCAATTGATGGAAACAGTAGCTAAAGAAATAAAAATCAAGATTTCTTCCATGCCTGAATTTAATAATATCAAGGATAAGGTTACAATAGAGGTATACCCTGATTCTGCTGTGATAGATCTGATGGAACCGGAAGGAACATACTTCTTTGAACTCGGGGATTCCAGTATGAAGCCACAGGCAAGAAAACTTCTTACTATTATTACAAAAGAATTAAACAGACTTAATAATAAGATAATTATAGCAGGACATACAGATAGCAGGCCTTTTATTTCAGGAGGAAGAACCTATACGAACTGGGAATTATCGGCAGATAGAGCAAATAATGCCCGCAGAATAATGGAAGAAGCAGGTTTTAACCCTAAAAAAATAGTCGAAATCAGAGGAAATGCCGATAAAGATTTAAAATATCCTGACAAACCTGACAGCCCGGCTAACAGAAGGATAACTATAAGAGTCCTTTTTGAAGATAAAAAAGATGATGATCATGTGGAAAAAAATAAAGAGAATATAAAACATACAGAAGAATCGACGGAGAAAAATTCCCACCATTAGAACTATTTTTTTATTTATAGAACTATTTATTCCTCTTTTCCCTGCTTCTTTAGATGGAGATAATTTTAACAATCCCTTTTGTAACAAGCAATTGTATTGATGATATACCGGTCTTTTATCACTTGTGTTTTCGACCATAATTATCTATAATCAAATTAGAAGATAATACAGTCAGGAGGTATACTATGTTTTTTCAGTGTTCCTGGTGTGGTACTTTTTTCTTGAATGATATTACCCTGAGCGGGCCTGGCCCGTTAAATACCAATTTCTCCCATGGGATTTGCTGTAAATGTAAAACTGATATGGAAAACTCTTATTTTTCAGAAAAAGAAAGAGGTAACAATTCTGTTCCGAAGATAGCAGTTCTTTCGTGATGTGATATTTTAATGCACCCGTTCAGGTGGGAGAAATCTTTGTATTTTTTGAATAAGTAATTCTGGCGTAAAAGGTTTTTTTACATAATCATTACATCCCGCTTCAATAGCACTCATTACATCTTTCTTTGTATCAAGACAGCTTATGGCTATTACAGGTATATTCCTGGTTTTCGGATCTCGTTTCAATATACCTATAGCATCTACGCCGTTTAAACCGGGAAGCAATATATCCATCAATATAAGGTCAGGTCTCTCCTGTAATGCTTTATTTATGCCGCTTCTGCCATCAGTAGCTTCAATTATTCTGTAACCTTCTACATTCAGTATAGTTTGAACCATAAGCCTTACGATAGAATTATCCTCTACTACCAGAATGAGAGAGCCTTTCCCCCTGTGTTTCTCTTCTATCTGTATTTCCCCTGTTTTTACAGGAACAGACAGGGAAGTCTCCGAAGAGACTTCCTGTGATGTTTTTTTATCTAAAAATTTTTTCCCGCATCTCTCACATGCACTGGCACCGGGACTATTGTTAAATGAACAGAGATTGCATAACATATATATTAATTCCTTACACAGCATGTTATTACTATATAATCATGACCGGGTTTATAGATGAGCAATTAGTATCCTCGCGTCACGATATAAACTGTAAATATTATGTAGTTATTTCCTGACAACTCCTTAGTACCTCTCCAGATAAGTTCGTAACCATTTTATCAGCTTCTGCCTGACAGGCTCTTACGAA
>DAIOEN010000084.1:0-28987 GCA_036746235.1 Vulcanimicrobiota bacterium
AGCCTGCCAGGCAGAAGCTTTTTACGGGTACCCTTTTACCTGTTACGGTACTAAGAACTAATAATTTTTTTATCAAATCAATTAATGTGGAAATATCACGATGAACTGTGAATTTGTCTCTGTCTTTCCGCCCAATATTTTACGGATGAATATTTTTATTGGAGGGATCACTATGATTATAAAGCATTTTTATTTGTTTCTGTTGCTCTTTTGTTTTATTACAATCGTAACGACAGGAGCTATTAATGGAAAAGATTGTAATCAGTGCAATGTATCCGATAATTCCGGCCAGATGGAAAAAGCAAATGATGCTGCAGGAGAAATCGTAAGAATAAGAATGGAACAGCAGGATCCTGAGAAATACAGGGTATGGCAGGATGTGGAAAACAGTGATATTATCGTCGTTACCGGTGTATATGACCATCTGCAGGATGTGCTTGATGCAAGCAGAACACCTTACAGCCTCATATCTCCGGACGAACTGTCGAGAGTTAAACTGGACCCCAGGCAAATTCTTATGATAAACTGCCCCGGCAAAGTAGATAGAACTGCTATAGAAAAAATAAGGACTTTTGTAGAAAAGGGAGGTTATCTCTTTACTACTGACTGGTGTCTTTTAAATGTTCTGGAACAGGCCTTCCCGGGATATGTGAAATATAACAATACTCCCACACGGGATGATGTCGTGGAAGTGCAGGTAGCAGACGCATCAGATCCGTTCCTTGTCAATGTCTTTGACAGAGGAGCCACACCATGCTGGTGGCTTGAAACCAGCAGTTACCCCATCAGAATAGTAAATGACAGAAAGGTTAATGTCCTTATTACAAGTAAAGAAATGGGCCGTAAATACGGTGAAAAACCCATAGCTGTTACCTTTAATTACGGTGATGGAAAGGTTATTCATATGACCAGCCATTTCTACCTTCAGAGAAGTGATACCAGATATGAAAGACAGTCAAAAAGCGGCACTTACTATGTAAATGAAGAATTGAAGGTAGATACCAGCAGCCCTGCCGCTGCAAAGCTCAATAAAGATCTTGAAGGACTTAACCTGGGTGAAGTGGAAAACAGTTATTCAAATCAACAGTTTATAGTGAATGTTATTATAGAGAGAAAGGAAACTCAGAAGAAGTAAGTGACCGGTGAGCAGTTACCGGTTACTGATTACTGATAACTGCTCACTGTAAAAGTGGAACCATGTAATGGAGATTTAGTGACTTCTATCTTTGTGGGAAACATATTCTTTAAATGTTCCATATGGGTAATAACCAGGATTTTATCGAAATCTCTGCTTATTTCATTTATTGCCTGAACCAGTTGCTCTATACCTTCCGAGTCCTGTGTGCCGAAACCTTCGTCTATTATAAGAGTCCGCAGTTTTGTCCCTGATCTTCTGGCCATTAATTTGGCCAGAGCAATTCTTAAAGAGAAATTCGTTCTGAAAGCTTCTCCTCCGCTGTAAAGCTCATAATCCCTGGTGCCGGATTCGTCGCTTATCTTTATATCCAGGGTATCTTTAAGACCGCCGCTTTTCTTATCCCTCTGAAGTTCCAGTGCTATATGTATGCGGTTATCTGTCAGACGGGACAGGATTTTATTTGCCTCTCCTTCTATTTCAGGTATGGAATTTTGTATGATAAGAGCCTGAATACCGTCTTTGCCGAAGGCTTTATTGAGGATTTTATAAATTTCTCTCTCACGGCCTTTTTCTTCAAATTCTTCATCGAGACGTTCAATCTTTCCTTCTATTTTAGTAAAGTTTTCCCTCAGACTTTCAAGGGTTCCCTTTTCTGCAGCAAGATCATGGGCCCTTAACCTTAAACCCTGAAGAGAGAATTCTCTCTGTGGTATAATCTCAATAAGTGACGGAAGTTCTTCCAGAAGTTTTGAGTTATGTTCTTTATCTTCCTCCATTTTTGTGAGCAAGATTTCTTTTTCCTTTATTGAAGCGGTTATCTCTTCAAGTTTTTTTACAGTAAGAGGGAATTGTTTCTTTGCCTCTTCAAGGAGCACTTTTCTCGTTGTTATGCCTGATAATTTCTTTATTTTTTCCTTTTTTATATTATGCTCTTCCTGGGAATAACCGGTGTTGGTTAATTCTATGTTTATTTCTTCAAGCTGTTTTTTAAAGTCATGAGAAAAATCATCTTTCTTTAATATGTCTTCTCTTACTTTCAATTGTTTTTCCAGTTCCGGTATCTGAGCGGTAAGTTTATCTCTGTTTTCCGTTGCCATATCCAGTTTGAATTTTAATTTTCCATAGTGTGTAAATTTTTCTCTCTCTGATTTTATCTTACGTAAATCCTGTTCATCTATCGTATAGAGAGACAGCTTCTTTTCAATATCTGACAGTTCTCTTATTTCTTCCGATATAAATGTTTTATCTTCTATGTTTTTTATTATTTTCTCTATTTTAACTTTGATTTCCCCGATAAGTTCTTTTGTCTTTCGTGACTGACTCAGTTGTAGTTGTTTTTGCCCTATTAAATCTCTTTCAGGTTTTATATTCTTTATAGAAGAGTCGAGATTTTTCTGTTCTTTCAGGAGAAGAGATATTTCTTTATTTAATACTTCAATTTCTCCGAAAATTTTTTCTTTTTTTTCTTTTTTTTCTTCTCCCTGTTTTTTTATTTTTTCCATGGCTGATTTTTTTCTTTTTTCATCAAAAGGTGCATCACAATACGGGCATACACCGCCACTGGCTTTCCCCAGAGATTTCCATTTTTTTCTTTCTTCATCCAGTTCTTTATCTATATCTTTTATGTGTCTCTCCAGAACTGGTATCATAGATTTTTTCTCCGCTATGTTTTTACCGGTTATTTCTTTTTCTTTTTCCATTATTTCGAGTCTTTTTATCTCTTCTTTAATAAGTTCTATTTCTTTTATTGTTTTTTCTTCATCTATGATATGTTTCTCCTGTTCTTTTAACCGGTTTTCCATGGTAGCCAGTTCTATTTTAAGAGAACTTTCTTTTTCATAGATCTTTTTTTCTACCTCCCTTTTCTTTTCTTCCACTGTTCTTTTAACTGCAAGTTTTTCTTCTGTTTCTTTTTCTCTCTTTTCCAGTTCCTTAAGGAACTTATATCCTTCTTCTATGGACGTTTTTTCTTCAATAACATGTGCTGTTTCGTTTAACTGTATTTTAATCGAATTTATTTTTTCTAAGAATATCTTTATTTCAGAGGTAATTTCATTTTTTTTATGATTTATCTTATTTTCAAGAGAATATTTTTTTTGCTTCAGCCCTGTTGTTTTCTGGAGTTTTTCTACCATTGATGCTTCTTTCCGGATCAGTTCTTCATAATTATGGCACTGTTCCATAATATTTTTTTCTTCTGTTACAATTTTTTCTATTCTTTCCCTGTCTACAGTGAGATGTGTTTCCTGTTTTTTCAGATCCTTCATCGAAGCCTCTTCTCTTGCAGTGTGCTGTTCCATTTCTATCAGTTTTTCTCTTATAACTGACAGTTTACTTTTTTTATCTCTCATAGAAAGCAGTTCTTTTTCCGTATCTTCTGTTTCTGTATTCAGATTCAGGAGATTTATGTTTATATGGTCAAGTCTTTCCAGGACATTTTCTTTCTGGAAAATTTCTTCTCCAAGTTTTTCTTTTTCTTCTTCTATTAATGCTACCCGCATATTTGCTTCTTTATATTTTTCTCTTGCCATAGTCGACAGTTCGTCATATCGAGAAAGACCCAGTATATCTGCAAGTAACTGTTTTCTTTCTCCTGCTTTTTTTGTGGCAAATTCATCTGCTCTGCCCTGAAGAAGAACGCAGGAATTTATAAATGTTTCATAGTCCATTCTGAGGAATTGATTTATTTTTTCCTGTGTAAGGGTAACACTTTTCTGAGTAAGTCCTGTATATTCACCTGACCGTGGAGAATATATGTCAAATTCCAGACTGGATTTTGATGTTTTCCCGCTTTTGGAATAATTTCTTATAACTCTGTATCTGTCTCCTTCTACATCAAAAACAAATTCCACCATCATTTCTGTTTTCCCGATTTTCAGCAGTCCTTCATCAGGTTTTTTTTCTATGGAAGCTTTTCGTCCTTCTCCCCATAAAGCCCAGGTAATAGCATCTATAATGGCAGATTTACCATGACCGTTATTGCCGCAGAGACATGCCATGTGAAAATCTCTGAAATCCAGAAGAGGTGGCTCTCCGTAACTCATAAAATTTTTAAGCTGCAAACTTACAGGTATCATGTTTTTTATGGCTTCCTTTTTCACTATAATCGTGATGCGTAATGCGTAATGCGTGATGCGTATTTAATCCCAGGGCGTTTAGTTAAACGACCCTGCTCACTACTCACTTTTCACTATTCACTATTCACTTTTCACTATATAATTCTTTTATTGTCAAATTCTTCCAGTAAATGTTTTTCAAGTAACCTTGCATGAACCTTTATATCTTCAGAGTAATCTGACAGATTTTCCTGTTCTATATATTTATCCAGAGCTTCCATAAAGGTCAGATTTTCGGAAATAACTGCTCTTTCAGTCACTTCCTTTTCATCTGCTTTTCTTATGATACCATGAACCCAGAAAGCTCCTTCCAGGGTATCTTTTATATCTTTCAATCTGAGAGGTTCATTATAACAGTAATGAGTGAGATATATGATTCTTACTATTGCATTATTTATGTCTCTTCTATTTATTTCCTCTATAATTTCCCAGCTCGGATCCAGCATTTCCCTTACATCTACCTCCACTGTCACCATAGCTCTTGAAGGGGTTTTTACAAAACGATATTTAAGTTCTTTTCCTTCCAGTTCTGCCAGTATAAATCCTTTTTCTTCATGTTCTTCATTGAAGTCTATTCTTTCTATGCTTCCGGAATATATGACAGGAGGAGAAGAATGTTGATTAACATTTTGATATTTATGTATATGGCCCAGGGCTACATAGTCGAATTCTTTTCTTGCCAGTGTGCCTGTAAGTATTACAGGGTCTCTGCCCAGAAGGGTTGTTCTTTCCGACCCCGAATAGGTTGCATCTGCCATTGCCAGATGTCCTGCAAATATGGCAGGATATTCCGGAGATACCATACCTGCAAAATGTTCTATCGTATCATTACAGATTTTTTGAAGTTTTTCATCCATTTCCTGAGAATTTAAATGTTTGTAATCTTCTTTGTCTATTAATCTGCTTTTTGTAGGCCATGGAAAACAGCAGATCTGGATTTTTCCTTTTTCTTTCAAATCCAGAGTTAAAATATCAGGTTTTGACATTACATGGATATTTTTTATATTCAGTTCTGTAAATATATCCATTGGATTTGCTTTCCCGAAGGCTACAGGATTGTCATGGTTTCCTATGATTATAATTACAGGTATGTCTTTTTCCAGTATTTTCCTGATAGACCGGGCAAATTCTCTCTGATGTGTCGGAGACGGGCCTGGAGTATGATAAACATCGCCGCATATCAATAAAAAATCTATTTCTTCTGTTATTGCAGTATGTAGAATTTTATCAAAACATGATATAAAATCTTTAAATCTGGCGTGGAGTCCTGTCTCAGGGTCTGTTTTCCCGTAATTCTCCACTCCGAAATGTATGTCACCTGTATGGATAAATTTTATTGACATAGAAGCGTGAAGCGTGAAGCGTGAAGCGTGAAGCGTATGTCGCATTACGCATTACGCATTACGCATTACGACAGATCACCTTCCTCTATTTTCACTATAACTACTGTAATATTATCAGGCCCTCCTGCTTCATTTGCCTTCTCTATCAGTTTTTCACAGGCACAGTTTAAATCGTCAGAGGAAAGAATAATGTCTGTTATTTCTTCATCTGATACTATTTTTTTTGCCATATCTCCTGTAAGACCGTCGGAACACATGATGATTATATCTTCAGGTTCCAGAACTCTTGAGAATACGTCGGGAACCGTTGCCGCTTCTATGCCGAGAGCCCTTGTGATGGCATGCTGGAACGGATAGTGTCTGGCAGATTCCATATCCAGTTCCCCTGCATCTATTAATTCTTTTACTTTTGTATGATCATTTGTAATAAGTTCCAGTATTTTCTGTCTTAAAAGATAGATCCTGCTGTCTCCTATATGGCCGAACCAGCCTTTGTTTTTTACAACTGCCAGTAATTCCAGAGTGGTTCCCATGTTTTTATGCTGATTGAATATCTGTTTGTTTACTTTGTGAATGACCTTGCGTATATGATAATCAGGCTGTTTTTTCCCGGAGTAATATTTCTGCCAGTAATTATTTATTTCTGTTACAGTAGTTCCGCTGGCAATTTCTCCTCCGAAATGACCTCCCATGCCATCGGCAACTATAAAAAGTTTGTTCTTTAAATCTATACTGAAACTGTCCTGATTTTTCTCTCTGAATTGACCTGTATCCGTTAAACCTGATGCTTTCACTTTATGTACCGCAATTTACCGGCAGGGCAATATTGCGGATCCCTCCTTTACCTGTTTGATTGTTTCGTACATGCCGATATAAAATCTTCCTTTAATTCTTTTACAGACTGGTACCTCCCCAGAGGAAGTTTCTGCAAACATTTCATTACTATTCTATCAAGTTCTTTCTTTTCTTCTTTTCCCGGGGAAAGTTTTTCCATTAACAGAGGGTTTCTCATACCGGGAGGAACTATTGACTGAGGAGTGCTTCCTGTGACATTTCTTCTCTGGTGCATCAGACCGACTATACCCGGGTCATCATGAACAAAAGGTGTCTGTGTTGTAAGGAGTTCATATATAATACATCCGAGAGAATAAATATCTGCCCTGTGGTCAATAGGGGGGAGGTTACCGTCAAAAGGGTCGGGATACTGTTCGGGAGCAGAATAATAACTTGTCCCTACAAAACTTCTTGTTCTCTGATAATGCTGTCTTGTGCTCGTTGTAAGGGAAGAAACGCGGCATATGCCGAAATCTGTGAGTTTTACCGTTCCGTCTGATGTTATAAGTATGTTTTCCGGCTTTAAATCACGGTGTACAATCTTTTTTTCATCTTCGTGGGCTCTCTGAAGTCCGTCACATGTCTGACATATTATGGAATAAATCTGTTGCCAGTTATTTATTTCACCATCGAGTAATTTATCTCTCAGGCTTTTCCCTTCTACCAGTTCCATGGCAAAGACGAATCTGTCTTCCGATATGCCGTGGGCTATGAATTCCACTATATTCGGATGGGGTTGAGGTCTGGACATGGCTTCAAGGGCGCTTACTTCATTATGAAAAAAACTCCTTGCTTTCTGATCCTGGCAGAACTGTCTGTGCATTTTTTTTATTGCTACAGGTCTTCCTGTCTTAAGTTCTCTCCCTCTGTAGACAATTGCCATGCCCCCTTCTCCTATTATATCGGACGGGGAAGGTTCTGACGGCTGAAATCTCAGCCAGAAATCTTCGTAACTGTCTTTATTATGTTTTTTTCTTTCTATGGCAAAACCAAGTTTTTCCGCCTGGCTTTTCCAGTAATGTTCTCTTTCGTCTCCCTTTTTTTTGAAATCCTCTGACAGAGAAGACATAAAGGTTAATATGTGTTCATCTATATAATTACTTCCTTTTTCCAGAAATTCCAGAAACAGTTTTTCACTTTCTTCTATCATGCCCCGTCTTCTATAGATTTCTCCTGCAGCGGCTATGGAAGGATAGAGTAATGAGTGGTACGTTCCCGTAATTTCCGCTCCGGAATCACCGGGGATTTCCACCGACCGCAGTTTATTTATTTTTTCTTCTTCCCGTAACTGTGAAAGTTCTGTTTCGAAATTTATTATCTGATTGAATAATTTAAGAGCTTTATCCGGTTCATTCTGCATAAAATAAGTGGAACCAAGATAATATTTTCCTTCCAGATTATTCTGAATATTTATCTTTTCAAGTTCTTTTCTTGTATTTTCTGTTTTACCCATTTTATACTGTATCTTACTTAACTGGACTGTGAGGAGATTATTTTCAGGAAATATCTTCCTTGCTTCTTCCATTACCTCTTCCGCTTTTGACAGGTTTCTGTCTCTGAGCAATTCTTCTGCCCAGAGTTTTAGATTTTGCAGTCTTGCCGAATGGCCTTCAGGAGTAGCCAGAGCTATTCTTTCAAGCATTTCGAGTTTTACTCTTTCTTCACCGGGAAACTTGTTTATTGCGTCGTGAAAAATTTTTATTGCTTTTTCTCTTTCCCGGGTTTCAATATATAATTTCCCCAGTCTTCTGTAACCGTCCAGAAAGGCAGGGTCTATTCTCAATATTTTCTGCAGCTTCACTATTGCTTCATATTTTCTGTCAAGAGCCAGCTCAATCCTCACTATTTTTTTCAAGATATTCATGTCGTCAGGCGATATGGCGAGAGCTTCTTCGAGTAATGTTAACGCTTCAGCATAAACCTTCTGTTTTATGAGACCCTCCGAAATATGTTCTATACAGAGTTTTATGCTTGAGTCAATGCCCATTCGTTCAGACGCAGATATTTTATCTTTATAATCTGTCAGTTCATGTTTTAAGTCTCTGAAGATATTAAGACCTTCAAAGTAATTACCCTTATTAAGTTCATTTTCGGCTTTCAGAATTTTTTTTCTTATATTATCTATATCCGATACTTCTTCAATTTTAATATTCGGCCATTCGCTCTGTACGGACGGTTCCATTGCCTTTGCAAAGATCCATCCGAAAGCAGCGCCGAGAGCCATTAATGTAAAAATTTCCGTCACTTGAAATCACCTTTTTATGTGAGTAGTGAGTAGTGAGTAGTGAGTAGTGGTAATAAGACTATTCACTACTCACTATTCACCATTCACTATTTTCTTTCCTTCTATTCTTTTATTCTTTTTATAAGATCGAGGCAGAACTGAAGGTCTTCTATTCTTGCCTGTGACATGTTCTGTAACATATTATCATAACCTGTTCTGTATGTTTCTTCAAGTTTTTTTACTTCTTCCAGTTTTACCGTTATTTTTGCTATAGCCTCTTCTTTTGTAATATAATTTCCGAACATTGCGTCCAGGGCTTTTCGTGAAACTCTCCATTCATTTCCTATTTTAACGGCAGGAAGTTTGCCGCTCTGGAGAAGTCTGTATACGGTATTTTTACTGATTTTAAGTTCTTCCATTAATTCTTTTTTTGTCAAATATTCACTCATTACAGGCCTCCATTTGTTAGAATAACGGCTATGGCCGAACAGTCACAGCGGGGAATGAAAGTCTATTCGCCCGTCACGCGTTACGCGTTACCCGTCACGATAATATATTATAACAGGGGAGAGGAAAATATGGAATAGGTGATTTATATCATATTCCTGTCAGGGCTTTTCTTTCTCTTTCTTCCAGATCAAGTTTTTTTTGAAGCACTGATTGAATAAATTTTACATGGTTTTCTCCCTCTGGATAGCTCTTAAAGATAGAGATTTTTTTCCCGTTTTTTAAGACTATTTTCAGCGAATATATCCTGAATATTCCTCCAAGCGGTTCCGGGCCGTAACAGACATTGTCTATGTCAGATAAAGGTATCGGTGGCGGAGAATTCTTTGGTAAAGGTTTCTGGCACACACTTATACAGTTATTATTTATTTCAATTACTGTGCTGCTTATAGAGGTCAGATACAAACTGGCACATATGGCTATGCATATTACAGGGAAAATAAAGAATGGTATTGACTGATGTTGCAGTAAATGTACGAACCATATAACCATAAATACAAAAGACATAAATGCCAGATTCATACAGATAGCCTTGAAATTCAAATTATATTTATATATGATTTTAAAAGAATTATGTTTTTCTCTTATTATTATTTCTTCAGGAGATTCTGTCATGATTTTATTTGCTTCTTTTCAACTCCTATCATGATCGCAGACAACATGGTGAATGCTGCTACAGTTCCCAGTATAACTGCTAACTTTGTCCATGCCATACCTGCCCTCTGTCGTTCTGTAACAAATATAAGAATGATTCTTACCCATTCTATGGAGGATACTATCAGAAACACCTGTACAGCCCTTTTCGCCCATATGGTTCTCATTGCAAGTATAGCCGGACATAACAGTGATATTATAACAAGGGTATAGTAACCCCATCGGAAAAAATGAACTCCTATAAGTATGGAACTTATAATTACCATTATAATGTTCACGATTTTCATTTCTATATTATATCATATTCACAGCTCTGTTACTATATTGCGAGGCAGCATGGTAGTGTAAAATAAAAGCTGGTTTCAGGTCTTGTACGAATATTACCTTTTGCAGCGGTCGCACCTTCACTTCGCTACTGCAATTCAAACTTATAGATTATATTTATTTTCATAAAACCCAACTACCTTCATTATAGTTACTGAGGTAAGCATAAATAATGTATATATGCTCTCGTGACGCGTAACGTGTAACGCGTCAAGCGAGGATTATCTATAATTTGTTGTGAACTACACTATAATTTTAAAAATTATACCTGTAATGATTTCCTGCTTACCTGTAATATAATACATTTGCTGAAGATGTAAAAAAATTGTTACTCTTTCACTAACAAGCCATGGTGGAGAAAATTCATTCTGCCATGTTTCTGTAAAATACTGTGTTTGAAGGAATTCTGAATAAATGTTAACAATATGTTAACATTTATATGTTGCTTACTGCTTTAATAAATTTTATAATTTTCTTATAAAAAAATTAAAAAAGAGGTGTGTATAATGCAAATTCATGATGGAGCTGGAAGTAATTATATAAATCTTATAAGAGGGAAAACCACAAAAAATGAAACTGTAATCCGTCTGGATCAGGATAATGATTATTTTGTATCCACAAAGGATCCGGGATTTGTAATGAGAACGGAACATGATGGAGAATGGAAATGGGAACCTGTATCTGATTTTAAGAAATTGCAGGATTTTCTAAAAACGGCAACAACAAAAGAAAAAAGAGAACAGCTCGGCTTGTGGGAAGATTCAAAACCTTTCCTTGGATTATTCGGAAAACCTGACGGAATACCTCAGGATAAAGAAGTTACTCCTATGGGAGAAAGATGGGATAAAGTGGAATTTTATAAAGAGGAAAAGGAGTATTCTAGTGAGTATAATCAACCGAATGTATGGAAAAATCACTATACTCAGGTTGTTGACAATAGTGTAAATGTTCAAATAAAAGAAGGCATTAACGGGACGACTGCAACACTGGAAGAACCGAAAAGTATAATGAAAACGGAAATAGAATATGTAACAATGTGGGCTCAATATTGTGACGGATGGAGACCTTATAATACTGCAACTCATGTAATAAATGGTAATAAATTTTAATAAAAGTAAAAAAACATAAAGGGAGTGCATAGCAATGTGTTAGAAGAGGCAGCAAAGATATTAAAAAAATATTACGGATACAGTAATTTCAGACAGGGTCAAGATAAAATCATTAAGAATATCCTCTCCGGTAATGATACCTTTGCCATAATGCCTACAGGTGCCGGAAAATCCATATGTTTCCAGATACCTGCCATGTTATTTGACGGATTGACACTGGTAATATCTCCTTTGATTTCTCTTATGAAAAATCAGGTAGATGCTCTTTCTAACCTGGGTTTACCTGCTTCTTTTATAAACAGTTCCCTTTCCTTCTCTGATGTTAAAGATAGAATTTACAGGGCAAAAAAAGGACAGTTTAAGCTTCTCTATATTGCTCCTGAACGGTTTGATAATAATTATTTTCGTGACCTCTTAAAATCTCTGTCCATTTCTTTACTTGTAGTTGATGAAGCCCATTGTATATCTCACTGGGGCCATGATTTCCGTCCGAGTTATTTATCTGTTGGCCCCTTTATTGGAGAATTTCCTTCAAGACCTGTTGTAACGGCCTTTACTGCCACTGCTACAGAGGAAGTAAGACATGATATTATAAAACTTCTGGGACTCAGAGATGGAACTCTTTATATTACCGGATTTAATCGTAAAAATCTTTTTTTCTCCGTACTCAGGGGAGAAAATAAACAGGATTTTATTCTGAATTATCTGGAAAAAAATAAAAACTCTTCCTGTATCATATATTGTTCTACCAGAAAAGAAGTGGATGAACTATGTGAGATATTAAAGGCGAGAGATTTTCTGGCAGGCAGATATCATGCAGGCCTTACAGATGAAGAAAGAACAAAGACTCAGGAAGCTTTTTCCTATGACGACATACATATTATTGTCGCAACAAATGCTTTTGGCATGGGGATTGATAAATCAAATGTAAGAAGTGTCATACACTATAATATGCCGAAAAATATGGAAGCTTATTATCAGGAAGCCGGAAGAGCCGGAAGAGATGGGGAACATAGTGATTGTATTCTACTCTTTTCTCCCAGGGACATAGTCATACAGAGATATTTAATAGAACACAATGATTTAACTCCTGAAAGGAGAGATTTTGAACATAAAAGGCTTCAGTCTATTATTGATTACTCTTATACCGGTGAATGTTTGAGAAGGTATATCCTTCAATATTTCGGAGAAGAATATTTATGCGATAACTGTGAAAGTTGCAGTAATTGTAATGATAAAAGTGAATTGATAGAGATTACGGTAGAAGCACAGAAAATCCTCTCATGTGTATATCGTATGGAGGAACGTTTCGGTATGGACCTTGTTGCTCAGGTGCTGAAAGGCTCCAGAAATATAAGGGTTTTAAAGGGAGATTTTGATAAATTATCAACTCACGGCATTATGAAGGATTTTAACGTGAAAGAAATAAAAGATCTTATAAATACTCTACTCGCAGATAAATACCTTGATATTACAGAAGGAAAATATCCTGTTTTAAAATTAAATGAAAAGTCATGGTCTGTGCTGAAAAATAAAGAAAAGGTTTTCGGTAAGTTAAGAATAATTAAAAAGCCTGAACCAAAAGAACATATATATGAAGGTTCAGAAGAAAAAGAATCCTTTGATAATAATCTTTTTGATTTATTGAGAGCCGTGAGAAAAGATATTTCCAGACGTGAAGGATTTGCTCCCTATGTCATATTCCATGACAGTACCCTCAGGGAAATGAGCATATATTATCCTTTAGATGAAGAATCATTCATGAATATAAAAGGTGTCGGAGAAGGCAAATTTAAAAAATACGGTCATGAATTCATGGAAGTAATAAAAAAATATGTGAAAGAAGAAAATATTTTAGAGATTAAGAAAAAGGAAGTTAAAACTGAACAAAAAAAGAAAAAGCTGGATGCAAGTTATCTTATAACCTTTAACATGTATAAAGATGGAAAATCTCTTGAAGAGATTGCGAGAGAAAGAGATTTGAAAATATTGACTGTCAAGGATCATATAATAAAATGCGCCTGTGCCGGTATGGAAGTGGATTTAAATCCCTTCATTCCTAAAACATATGAAGCTCTTATTCTGGATGCAGTTAATAGATTGGGTGCGGAAAAACTGGCACCCATAAAATACAGTCTCCCTGAAGAAATAGATTATTTTACTATAAGGGCAGTGCTCTGTAAGTATAAGTATAAACTGGCAGGTTACGGTCTGTGAGTTTTTTTACTGATTCTGTCTGTGAGTATTGTTATGATTATACCGGTGATTGCTACAAGCCAGCACTGTGGACCGAATAAAAACCAGATATATAAAGGTATTTTACTCTGAATAGATTTTATGATGATTTTCCCTTTTTCATTTTTCGAATACCATCCTTCATATTCATTACCTTCAAGTGCTTCTTCTTTGACCATTTTGCCATCTGCAGTGAAGGTAAGGAGCTTATGTAATTTAATATTTGCTACAATAAGCCTGTTTTCTTCATCAACTTTCAGACACAGTCTCCCGCCGCCGGAATTTATGAACCATCCTCTGATGAAATTTCCTGACGAATCGTATTCCTGAATACGGCAATAAAAATTTAACGTGCAATACAGCCTGCCTTCTTTATCAATAGTATAGTTTCCAACCATTGTCGGTGGGATTTCTGTTTTTTCCGTCGTCCAGGGGTTAATTCCTGCTGCTGCAAAAAAACCGTTTCCAAATGAAGCCATACCTGTAATCAGTAAAATGATGCCTCCACTTTTTAAGAGCAGTAATGGCATATTTCCGGGTGATTTATTCTGTTTTTTTTGTAAATTACGGAACGGTATTATAATATCTTCCAGGATAAGAAGTGTAAAAACTGTACTGAAGCCTGTAAACATAATTATTGTAATAATACCGAAAAATATTTCATGAGGCCTGCTGAGGATAAACACTATAATAGCTGTTATTAACCAGAATATTACAATATAATTAACCATATCAGACTTTCATTTATAATAAAAAATATTACAGATTACTTTTTAAAATTTCTGCCACAAGCCCGTCTATAGTATATTCTGACGCTCTTATTTCCACGTTAAATCCGTGCTCTTCCGCTGTCTTTGCAGTTACCGGCCCTATGGCGGCCACTTTTTTAAAGTGACTTGTTTCTATTCCCAGTTTTTCAATAATTTTGACGAAATTTTTAACAGTGGAAGAACTTGTAAATGTGACAAGATCAATATCTTCCTGAAGTTCTTTTTTTATTTCTTCCTGTCCTTGTTCAATTACAGTTTCGCTGTCCGTTTCATAGGCAGTTACCGTATCAACTGCAATACCTCTTCTGCCAAATTCTTCCGTTATCAGCTCTCTTGCTTCTTTAGCCCTGGGAAGAAGGATTTTACTGTCTTCTTTCAGTTCAGGAAAATGTGCCAGTAGTTCTTCGGCTACGAATTTCGGCGGCATATAATCTGCTACAAGGCCGTAATTACGAAGTTCTTTTGCCGTTGCTGGCCCTATGGAACAGATTTTCACTCCCGACAGCATCCTTACGTCTTTCCCTGCCATAAAAAGTCTTTCTATAAAATGTTTTACTCCGTTCTGACTTGTAAAGATAAGCCAGTCATAGGTATTTATTTTCTGAATCCCTCTGTCCAGGTCTTCGTAACTTTCGGGAGGGATTATTTTTATTACGGGACATTCTATTACATATGCACCCACTTCCCGCAGCTTTTGCGACATTTCACCTGCCTGAGCCCTTGCTCTCGTCACAACTATTCTTTTACCGAAAAGAGGCCTCTTTTCAAACCATTTTATTTTTTCTCTCAGTTTTACTATAGATCCCGTAACTATTATGCATGGAGGGCGAAAATTCTGTTTTTTTGCTTCTTCTGCCACGTGGGCCAGGGTAGATACAAGAGTTCTCTGTATAGGTGTTGTACCCTTATATATTACCGCTACAGGCGTGTCAGGTGAACGGCCATGAGCAATTAATTTATCTGCTATGTCTTCAAGTCTTTCCATACCCATAAGGAATACAAGAGGATCTTTGCCTGAACCCAGGTAGGCCCAGTCAATAGACGAAAATTCTTTGTTCGGATCTTCATGGCCTGTAATGATTGAAAAGCATGTATTGTGTTCTCTGTGTGTTACTGCTATACCGGCACAGGCAGGAACTGCTATGGCAGAGGTTATGCCGGGGATTACTTCAAAGGGAATATTATGTTCTGCAAGTATTTCACATTCTTCACCGCCGCGGCCGAAGACGAAAGGATCTCCTCCTTTCAGTCTCGCCACTTTTTTCCCTTCAGACGCTTTCCTCAACAGTATTTTGTTGATTTTACTCTGACTTTCCACTCCCGGTTCTTTACCTGCATATATAAGTTCTGCTCCGTCTTTCCGTAGCGCCAGAAGTTCAGGATTTGCAAGTCTGTCATAAACTATGCAATCTGCCTCTTCCAGTATCTTTTTCCCTTTTACTGTTATTAATCCCGGATCGCCGGGACCTGAACCTATCAGATAAACTTTCCCTTTCATATGTTTCCTTTCAGTATTATGCGTTATATGAGAATCGTGACGCGTAACGCGTGGTTCGTGATGCGTGATGTGTGATGCGTAATGCGTGATGGGTATTTAATCCCGTAGCATTTAATTAAACGCCCATCTTCACTCTTCACTCTTCACTACTCACTGACTTATTTCCAGATTTACAGCAGTGCCTTCCGAAACCCCTGTTCCTGCAGGAGGATCCTGTGATATGACAGACCCTTTTTTCTCAGAACTGGCTCTTGGTAATACACTTCCTGTCTTCAGTTTCAATTTTTCCAGTTCTCCCATAGCAGTTGACACTGCCATACCTTTCAGATCCGGCACAGTTACATTGCTATCTTTTATTTTTGCAACTACCAGGTTTACAGAGGTTTTTGATGTTACCTGTGTTCCCGATTCCGGATCCTGTTGAAGAACTGTTCCTGGCACTTCGTCAGAAGGGCTTTCTGTAACGATTCCAACTGTCAGATCTCTCCCTGTTAAATCATTTTTCGCATCAAATAGCAGTTTGCCGAGCAGATTTGGTACTGTAGTCATTACCTGGGCCTCTTTCAGGGTTACCTGAATAGTTCCTCCAGACGGTATTTTATCTCCGGATGGTGGTGACTGGGTTTCTATTAAAATACTATCGTCTTCTGCAACCTGCCCTTCTTCAAGTTTAAGAGTCAGATTTATTTCTTTAAGTTTTTCTCTGGCCTGTCCGAGAGTCAGACCTGTTACATCGGGAACTGTAATCATATCCTGACCGGAACTTGTAACAACTGCTACCTGAGAATTTTTTGCTCCCTTTTCTCCGGCAGGAGGATCCTGTGATATAATCAGACCTTTTTCTATATCACTGTGCTGTGAACCGCTTACTTTAAGTTTAAGTTCTTTTGCCATAAGAACCTTCGTTGCTTCTTCTTCTGTAAGACCTGCTAAATCAGGTATTACTACTTCTTCCAGTTTTTTACTGATTTTTACTCTTATTTTAGTCTTTTCGTCTACTTTTGTACCTGATAGAGGCTGCTGTAAAATAACAGTTCCCGGCAAATATTTGTCAGTTACCTCTTCTTCTTCTACATAAAGTTCTAACCCCAGTTTTTCCAGTTCTGATGTTGCCTCCTCCAGACTCTGACCTGTTATGTCCGGTACCTCTATTTTCCCTTTACCCAGGCTTATTACAACCTTTATCCTGGTATTACTCTTTACAGATACCCCTGCTGCCGGTTCCTGGGAAATTATTTTCCCTTCAGGAATTACATCATCATTTTTAGTTGAAATAATTTCCAGCTTCAGTTTCAGAGGAGAAAGTTCTTTTTTTGCTTCTTCTTCTGTTTTCCCTATAATCAGAGGTATTTTTACAGATGAATAATGTTTTTTTATATGAGGTATTCCTGCCAGAATTATACCTGCAAGAATGATTACAATCCCTATTATGAGAGGGGTAAGATTTTTTTGTTTTTTTGGAGGAATAATCTTTTTTTCCTGTCTTGGTATTGCAGGAGGAGCTTTTCTTATAACGGTTTTTTCCGTGTCAAGGTCATAGCTTTTGAGTCTTTCTATTGTATCTTTATCTACTTTATCTGTCCTGTTTGTTTTTTTTAAGGACTTTAATTCTTCTGCCATATCAGATGCTGTTTTGTAACGATCTTCAGGTGCTTTATTCATTGCTTTAAGTATTATATCCTGAAGTTTTGGCTCCATATCGGTGTTAAATGTTACAGGAGGAACAGGTTGATCCTTTATATGCTTCAAAGCTATTGATACGGCGGTCTCTCCGTCGAAAGGATAGCGGGCAGTTGAAAGATAATAGAGTAATACGCCTGTAGAATATATATCTGATGAAATACTGGTTTCTTTACCTTCTGCCTGTTCGGGAGAAAAATAGTATACTGACCCCATTACTGTTCCGGGTTTAGTCATTGTTCCCGTATCCAGAACCCTTGCAATGCCGAAATCCACTACTCTGATTGTTTTATCTTCTGCCTGCATAATATTTTGAGCTTTAATATCTCTGTGAATAACCCCTTTTTTATGAGCATAATCCAGAGCCTCACATATTTCTGTACCTATTCTTATGATCTCATCTATAGGAGCCGGTTTGCCTCCTGAAATCAGTCTGTCAAGAGTACCTCCCTGGAGATATTCCATTACTATGAAATATATGTCTTCTTCCTGTCCTATATCATATATATTTACTATATTGGGGTGGGAAAGTTTTGCAGCAGATCTTGCTTCTCTATAAAATCTCTCTATACCGTCTTCGTCCAGGGTAAGATTTTGCCTGAGTATTTTAACGGCAACAGTCCTTTGAAGCAGAAGATCCGTTCCTTTGAATACAGATGCCATACCGCCTTCTGCTATCAGTTCTGTTAATTTATATCTTTCTTTAAGAACCCTATCAATAAGTGACATTTATTTATCCCTCTTGAAATCTGTAAAATGTGAGAGATTTCCTGAAAACTCACTATTTTACATAAAATATAACAGATTTTGAAATTCTTTATATTTTAACATAATATTATTTATAAATACAAGTACGAAGATTTTTGAGAGGGATTAAGGAATATCTATAGAATTTTTCTGATATTATAATTATATAATATTATTAAGGGAGGAAAATTTTATGGATAAAAACTTTTCCTGCAGGGAAGACTTCAAATCTGCTCTTATCTTAATGGATCGCCTGGCCTGCGAGAAGATTATAGATGAACATATTAAATTTTATTCTTCTCCGGATATAGCGGAAAACCTTATTACTCCTGTTATGGAAGAACTCGGCGATGACTGGGAAAAAGGTAATGTATCTCTTTCTCAGATTTATATGACCTCCCGCATATGTGAATATTTAATTGACAGAATTTTGCCGCCTGAAAATCCTGCTCGTAAGACTGACCTGAGAATAGCCATTACTATTCTTGAAGACTATCATATACTGGGAAAAAGAATAGTAGCTTCTATGCTGAGAGCCGGAGGTTTTAATATTTATGATTATGGGACTACGTCGGTAGACGATTTGCTTCATCTTGTACAGAAAGATAATATAGAAATTGTCCTTATTTCAACTCTTATGCTTTCTTCAGCATTGAAGGTTAAAGATTTTTCTGAAAAACTTAAAGCTATAAAGGGTGAAGTGAAAATATTTGTCGGAGGAGCACCTTTTAGATTTGACAGACTCCTCTGGAAAGAAGTCGGTGCCAGTGGTATGGGAGTTACTGCTTCTGATGCTATAAGCCTTATAAATACAGGAGGTGTGCTATGAATTCTATGGAAAGGGTATTAACTGCCCTGTCTCATAAAGAGCCCGACAGAGTCCCTCTGTTTTTAACACTTACACTCCATGGTGCGAAAGAACTCGGATTATCCATTAAAGAATATTTTTCAAAGGCAGAACATGTTGTTAAAGGTCAGCTCATATTGAGAGAAAAATATCATAATGATTTTATCTATAGTTTCTTTTATGCTCCTCTTGAAATAAAGGCCTGGCGGGGGGAAGTGATTTATTATGATGACGGCCCTCCAAATTCCGGCACACCTCCTGTGAAAAGAAGGGAAGATATTAAAAAACTGTCTCCTCCTTCTGTTAAGAATTCTCCCTGTCTCCTTGAGGTCTTGAAAGCCATAAGGCTTCTTAAGGAAAAAGTCGGCAATGAAGTTCCCATTGTAGGTGTTGTTATGTCTCCGTTCTCATTGCCTGTTATGCAGCTCGGTTTTGATAATTATATAGAGCTTATATATGAAGAAAAAGATTTATTCGAATATCTCATGAAGGTAAATGAAATTTTCACTGTTGAATGGGCAAATGCTCAATTAGAGGCAGGCGCTACTGCTATCTGTTATTTTGATCCCATGTCTTCTCCAACGGTTATACCGAAGGAGATGTATAAATCTACTGGTATGACAGTAGCCATGAGAACATTATCTGCCATTAAAGGGCCGACGGCAACTCATTTTGCTTCAGCTCTGACTCTTCCTGTCATAGATGATGTAATAAAAACAGGAACTGCCATTATAGGGGTCAGTGTCGATGAAGATTTAGCCCTGTTAAAAGAATCATGCAGAGGAAAAATCACAGTTCTCGGCAATTTAAATGGTATTGAAATGAGACGATGGACGGAGAAAGAGGCAGAAGAAGCAGTCAGACAGGTTATAAGACATGCCGGCAGAGGAGGGGGACTTATTATTTCCGATACTCATGGTGAAATCCCCTGGTATGTGCCGGATAACGTATTGATGTCTCTTTCAGAAGCCGTGAAAAAATGGGGTACCTATCCTCTTGAATGGATTGAATAATCATGGATATCCTTTATATGATGGTGTGCAGCCATTTTGCAAAAGAATTTTCCAGGGTGCTGTCAGGCTTTAAAGATGTAAAGGTTATACCTTATACTGCAGACTGCCTCAGGCCTGCTTCTCTCGCAGGTTCTGTTGCATCTCTATGTGACGATCTTTTATTAAAATCTTCCGGAACCGGTTCAATCTATTTAATTGAAGGTGGGTGTTTACATCACATAGCCAGTTTATCTGGAAAAAATGTAAAAATATGTCATTTTGACCAGTGCTTTTATTTACTTGCAGACAGGGCTATTATTGATGATTATATAAAGAAAAGATATTACCTGGTAAGCCCCGGATGGCTGATTGACTGGAAGTCTCATCTGGAAGATATGGGGTTTAATAAGAAAGGGGCAGAAGAATTTTTTCATGAATCCATAGAGAAATTGATTCTTTTTGATACAGGTGTGAGTGAGAAGAGCAGCCTTAAAATGAAAGAACTTTCTGATTATCTTTCCCTGCCTTTTGAAATTTTTCCTGCAGGCCCTGACCATCTGGAATTAATAGCAATGAAACTGTTATATGAGTGGCGTGATGAAAAGGGCAAAAAAATATTATCAGACATGAACCGCAAAATAGCTGATTATGCCGTAATGATGGATCTTACCGGTAATCTCGTCAGAGAGGTAAGAGAAGATTATGTAATAGAAAAAATTTTTGAATTATTTACAATACTTTTCGCTCCGAAGGAATTAATTTATATTTCATGTGTTCATGGGGGGGAAAATACTGTAAAATCAAGACCTGATGCCCTGAAAAATGATAAAAAAAGAATTTCCGATATTTTAAATATTCGGGGAAATTATTCTACTTCCGACAGGGGCTTTTCTATAAGAATATCAGGTCAGAAACATATGGATATAGGTTTTTTAGAAATAGAAGGTATATCTTTCCCTGAATACAGGGATCATTATCTGAATATGGCTCTGAATATTGTCAATGTCTGTTCTCTTGCCATATTAAATGCCAGATTTTATGACACAATCATAGAAGCAAAAAAACAGGAAGAAAATGCCAGAATAGAGGCGGAACGTTTAAACAGGCAACTGGAAGAAACACTGAAACAGGTCAGGATACTGGCAGTAGAAGCAGAAAAGGCCAATCTGGCAAAAGGATATTTCCTGGCCAATATGAGTCATGAAATACGTACTCCACTGAATGCCATTACAGGTATGACAGGTCTTCTTCTTGATACCTCCATTGACGGTGAACAGAAAAATTTTGTTAACATAATAAGGAACAGCAGCAATATTCTTCTATCATTAATAAATGATATACTGGATTTTTCAAAGATTGAATCAGGCCTTATGGAACTTGAAGAGCAGCCTTTTAATCTTCATGTATGTGTGGATGAAGCCATTTCTCTTATAAGTAATGAAGCACGAAAGAAAAATATTAAATTGAACAGCTCTTTTTCTGACACTATACCTGAGTCTTTCACTGGTGATATTACCAGGCTCAGACAGATACTTGTCAATCTTCTGTCAAATGCAGTGAAATTTACCGGTGCCGGATATATTACCTTATTTGTTACAGGTAAAAAGTCAGACGGAGATATATATGAATTAGAATTTTCCGTAAAAGATACAGGTACAGGTATAAAGGAAGAACATAGAGATCTTATTTTTAAACCTTTCAGCCAGGCCGATAGTTCCACTACACGTAAATACGGAGGAACAGGTCTTGGTCTTTCTATATGCAAGCATATCTGTGAAATGATGGGTGGAACTATATGGTTTGAAAGTGAAGCAGGCAAAGGAACAACCTTTTACTTTACCGTTAAATTAAAAGCCTCATATGATTTATTGGATAAGAAATCGGAAACAGATATAGACCCGGACATGGCCAGAAATTATCCTCTCAGAATATTACTGGCCGAAGATGTTGCTGTCAATCAGGAAGTAATACGTAATATGTTAAAAAAAATGGGATATCTTGCAGATATAGCAGCAAATGGTCTGGAAGTAATTGAAGCATTAAAACGTCAGCCCTATGACCTGATATTTATGGATATGCATATGCCTGCTATGGATGGACTTGAAGCAACACAATATATAAGAAAGAACTGGCGCCGCGATAATCAGCCTGTTATAGTTGCTATGACTGCAGGAGCTTTCGAGCGGGATAAGGAATTATGTTTTTCCTGCGGTATGAATGACTATATACCAAAACCTCTTCATATGGAGGCATTGAGAGAAATTATCGGTAAACATAGTAAAATAAAGAAAGGTAAAGAACGTTCTTCTGAAGAAAGTAAAGACAGGAGCGGAATATTTGATAGGACGGAACTTCTGGAAAGTATGAACAGTGATGAACAACTCATGAAAGAACTTGTAGAGATATTTCTGAATAAGATTCCTTTACAGATTGAAAAATTAAAACAGACTTTTAATAAAGGGAATTTAGAGCTTTTTATTCGTCAGGTCATTTCGATTAAAGGGGTTTCGGCGAATATGAGCGCGAAATTACTTATGAATAAAGCTATAGCACTTGAAGATATGGTAAAGGTCGGAAAGTCAGATGAAATAGCGGCTGGTATAAAAGAACTTGAAGAGGAATTTGAAAAATTTAGAATATTTGTAAGTCAGAGAAAGGAAGATACCGACTATGTCTGAGAACCATATTTTTCTCCTCCTCAAATTAATACTGGTCGGTGCCGTAATTATGACGGTTTTTACAATCTCTACTATCCGGTATGGCCTTGTTTCCAGAACTTATGAAGATAAATACATCTTTACCGACATCTCTTTCCCTTCAGAAATTCCGACAGGCGATAATATACTGATTTTTACATCTGAAGACGGTATACCTTTACATACTGCATCTCAGACCGGTTATCTTGATATGGTTATTAAAGAAGCTTTCCGGAAGATCGGAGTGACTGTTTATATTTTTACTCTCCCAGCAGAGAGAGCTTTACAGTGTGTAAATGACGGTATTAATGACGGTGATTTTACAAGGATTACAGGTCTGGAAAAAAAATATCCCAATCTGGTTTTAGTACCTGAAGAACTTCTCTATTATGAATATATGGCTTTTACAAAACATGTAAAAGATAAAGTAAAAGGATGGTCAGGTCTTAAACCTTATGACGTAGGAATTATTACAGGGTGGAAAATACTTGAAGCAAATGTAACAGGCACGCGATCTTTAGTGAAAGTTCGAGATGAAAAAGTGCTCTTTACCCTTCTTGAAAATGAAAGGGTAGACATAGTAACTTATTACTATCTCGGAGGAAATGCTCTTATTAAAGAATTGAATTTTCAAGATATTCATGCCATTGAACCTCCTCTTTCAGTAAATCCTATGTATCTTTATCTTAATAAAAAACATAAATCTCTTATACCGAACCTTGTAGCATCCTTAAGAGAATTGAAAAGAGACGGAACATATGACAGATTATTCGGTCAGTGATAGAAAGGAATATATATGACAGGATCATTAATCCCTCCTCGGTACAGTATTGCAAGAAAGCTCTTTATGTATATTTTTTTTGCAGGTTTTTTTATGACTCTCTTCTGTACCGGTCTGATTTTATACATTCAGTACTGTCATGAAATTAATAATATTGAAAAAAGTCTTTCAAATGTTAAAACGGGTTATGTGCCTTCTGTGAGCAGTACTCTTTGGATTTCAGATTATGAACTTCTGGAACAGCAGTTAAAAGCAATAGTAAATCTGCCAGATCTTGTATATGTATCTGTAAAGTTTCCTGACGGTAAGATTATGTCTGCCGGTAAGATACCTTCCGGTAAAACCCTTACAGGTATTTTCCCTCTTGTATCAAATTTCAGAAATAAAGAGATTCCTCTGGGTACCCTGACTGTTACTGCCAATCTTAATCATGTTTATGCTGATCTTGTAGATACTGCCTGGATTGTTATGTGCGGTTCTGCTCTGATTATTTTTGTAATGTGCAGTATTTTTCTTCTGGCTTTTCAAACATTTGTCGGGAGACACCTTTCATATCTTTCATTACAGGTTTCCGAATTTGATCCCTACATGCGTAATAAAATTTTTGAGCTTAAAGACAGATTTCATAAAGGTGATGAACTGAGTAAACTGTTAAATGCTTTTAACGGCATGTGTGAAAATTTAAACAGTGCTTTCACTGAACTTGAAGAGGCCAATAAAAATTTACGGCAGGAAATAAAGGAAAGGGAACATGCTCAATCATCCCTGAGGGAGAGTGAAGAAAGGTTTCGTGCTCTATTTGAACAGGCTTCTGCAGGGGTTGCTCAGATTGAAACAAAAACAGGGAAATTTATGAAGATTAATAAGGCATACTGCGATATAGTCGGATACACTCCGGAGGAAATGAGTAATATTACATTTCAACAGTTAATTAATCGGGATGACAGTGATCTGGGCAATATAAATTTACTGGCTGAAGGAAAGATCAGAGAATTTACTGCAGAAAAGAGATGTCATCATAAATCCGGTTCTACTGTCTGGATAAATCTGACAGTTTCTCCTCTTAAGGCTGACGGAGGAGAAGACACTTATTATATGACAATTGTCCAGGATATTACGGGACGTAAATCCATGGAAGAACAAAAAAATAAACTTGAACATCAGCTCCGTCAATCCCAGAAAATGGAAGCTATAGGAACACTTGCAGGAGGTATTGCCCATGATTTTAATAATATCCTGGGAGCAATCATCGGGTTTACTGAACTTTCTATGCTTGATTTGCCTTCTGACAGCCCTGTTAATGATTATTTAAATAGAATTCTCATGTCAGGTAATCGTGCCAGAGATCTTGTAAGACAGATACTTGTCTTCAGCCGTAAAGAACAGCCTGAATGTAAACCTGTTGAAATAGGCTCTGTTGTAAGGGATTGTCTGAAATTACTCAGACCATTACTTCCTTCTACTGTTGAAATAAGAGAACATATACGGATAAAATCCGGTACCATTATGGCAGATACGACTCAGATACATCAGGTACTTATGAATCTCTGTACAAATGCCTCCTATGTAATGAAAGAAAAAGGCGGACTTATTCATATAGAATTAACTGATGTTGATATATCCGTCCCTTATCCCGCAGAACTTAAAGCAGGCCCATATTTCATGCTTACTGTAAGCGATACAGGGCCCGGTATGGAAAAACATATTATGGAAAGAATATTTGAACCATATTTTACTACCAAAAAACAGGGGGAAGGTACAGGTATGGGTCTCTCTGTTGTCTATGGAATTATAAAAAACTATGGAGGCCATATAAGCGTTTACAGTGAACCGGGAAAAGGCACCAGCTTTCATATATATCTTCCGAGAATCGAAGAAAACATAGTTCCTGAGAAATCAGAACAGGTAAAAGGAGGTTATGAAAGAATTCTATTTGTAGATGATGAGAAAGAACTTGTTAATGTATACAGAATAATGCTGAAAAATCTCGGTTATGACATTACTGCCATTTCAGACAGTGAAGAAGCTCTTAATCTCTTCAGGAACGAACCTGATAAATTTGATCTCCTTATTACAGATTATACTATGCCGAAGCTAACAGGAACAGAGCTTGCTTCTGAAATTTTTAAAATTAAACCCGGTTTCCCCGTTATTCTCTGCAGTGGCTTCAGTGAAACTTTAAATAAAGAACATACAGCCGGTATAAGAGAATGTTTAATGAAGCCTCTGAATAAAAAGATTGTTTCACAGGCTATAAGGAAGGTTCTGGATAAAGAATGAAATCTATTCATAGAAGGATAGATGGTTCTTTTATAGAATGTTTTCTTCTATGAAAACCTGTAAGAAAATAAAAAAAGAAGAGCTTATTAATAAACTGGAAGAAACACAAAAAAGTGTTGAAATTCTGGAAAAAAGATTGGAAGAAACAGAAGAAAAATTCAGGATATTTTTTGAGAATACACTGGAAATTTTTATAATTATTGACGGAAAAACAGGTCATATCCTGCATGTTAATAAACCTGTTTCCTGTATACTCGGCTATGATATAAAAGAGCTTTCAGGAAAACATTATTCAGTAATATTCCCTGTAAAATCTGAATTTTTGCGAGAAGACAGACTGGAAGCCATCAAAATTCATGATTCGGTAATAGAATATCATGATGTTCTGAGATCAGACGGTTCCCTGTGTCCTATGGATATTACCATTACAGTAATAGACTGGAATCTGGAAAAAGCCATACTTGTATCGTTAAGAAACAGTGAGGAACGTAAGAGAGTAGAAGAAGAAAAGGAAAAACTCCTTCATGAACTGGAAGAGGCTCTTAAAAATATAAAAATACTCAGAGGTCTGCTCCCTATATGTGCTTCCTGTAAGAAAATACGGGATGACAGGGGATACTGGTTGCAACTGGAAGAATATATTCAGGGCCATTCCAATGCAGAATTTACCCACAGTATATGCCCTGGCTGCAAGAAGAAATTATATCCTGATATGTGATATAATAATTATAGTGAAAAGTGAAAAGTGAAAAGTGAAAAGAATAGGACATCAATCACTACTCACTAATCACTGTTAACTCCTTCTGCTGACTCAATCCAATAAGGAGTCGGTTTCGTGTTAAGAGGCCAAACTCATTACCGGTTATTGGTACCATAATAGGAGAGAAATTTTATGAGGGACGCCAGAAAGTATGGTGAAACTGAAAAAGTATCGGAACCATTAAATCCGGCAGAATTATATCAGTTGTTCTTCGAAGAAGCCCCTGATTGTATGATGGCTACCGATCATAATGGGCAATTCATTCTTGTCAACCAGAATGGTTGTAAACTGACCGGTTATTCCCGTGAAGAACTGGCAGACATGACAATGAAAGACATCATTAACCCTGAAGACCTGGCCCGGGGACATGTCTGTATGGATGATTTACAGCCAGCAGGAAACGTCACGATGGAGTGTAATATCCTGAGCAAGGATGGCAGACTGATTCCTGTTGAAATTATTATCCGGCCCCATTGTGATGGAAAATCACTGATTATAGTTCGTGATATGATTGACTGTCTTCACACAGAGATGGCCGGCAAGAAGTTACAACAACAGCTTCTCAGTATTATTGAATTCCTCCCTGATGCAACATTTGTTATTGATCAGGATAAAAGAATTATTGCATGGAACCGTGCCTGCGAACTCATGACGGGAGTCAGTAAAGAGTCTATGCTTGGACAGGGTGATTTTGCTTATTCTGAACCATTCTTTGGTGATAGGCGCCCTATCCTGATTGATCTCCTTGACCTGCCTTCGCCTGAGATAGAAACATTCTATAAATATGTCAGGCGTACCGGCGGTTCTATTTATGCAGAGTCTTTCATTCCTCATCTCCATGATGGTAAGGGTGCCCATCTATGGGGTGTGGCAGCACCTTTATTTGATCCGCATGGCCACAGGTGCGGAGCAGTCGAGTCCATTCGGGATGTATCAGAACAGAAGCGTATAGAAAAGGAATTGCGGGAAGGAGAACTCAAGTATCGAACTCTCTTTGAAACAGCCGGAGATGCCATAATGCTTATGCGCGGTGACCGCTTTGTTGATTGCAACGCCAGGACTCTGAGCCTGTTCGGCTGCAGCAGGGAAGAGTTTATCGGTTCATCGCCTTACAAATTCTCACCGCCTTTACAGCCGGACGGACGAAGATCTGAGGAAAAAGCCATAGAAAAGATCACCGGGGCCATTATGGGAGAAGCCCGGTTTTTTGAATGGGAACACTCCCGACTTGATGGTAAGCCTTTCCCTGCCGAAGTCACTTTGAACCGTATGGAATTGAGCGGAGAAATTCTTTTACAGGCTATCGTGCGCGATATTACGGAACGCAAAAAGTTTGAAAAAAGACTCGCCGAAAGTGAACAGAAGTATCGTGAACTTGTCGAACAGGCCAATAGTATTATTCTTCGGTGGAATTCCAGCGGACAGATTACTTTTCTCAATGAATTCGGTCAGAGGCTCTTCGGCTATTCTGCCGGAGAGATAATCGGTCGTCACGTAATAGGCACTATAGTCCCCCGGACTGAAAGCAGCGGCCGTGACCTGAGGCAGCTCATGGAACAAATCTGTGCAGATCCAGAAGCATTCGAGCAAAATGTCAACGAAAATGTGCGTCGCAACGGAGAAAGAATCTGGATCAGCTGGACTAACCGCGTCGTCTTGAACTCAACAGGACAGGTGGCAGAGATCCTGAGTGTCGGCACGGACATCACAGAGCGCAGACTGGCTGAAGAGGAAATCCGTCGCCTTCATAAGGATATGCAACAGTATGCTGCAGAACTGGAGAACCGTGTGGCAGAAAGAACTGCCGAACTGGCTGTCGCCCTGGATCATGCCGAAGAATCTGACCGCCTCAAATCTGCCTTCCTTGCTACTATGTCCCATGAACTGCGCACTCCGCTGAATTCTATAATTGGCTTTACGGGTATACTTCTGATGGGGCTTGTAGGACCACTGAACGAGGAACAGGAAAAACAACTCGTCATGGTTCAGGACAGTGCCCGTCATCTGCTGGAGCTTATCAATGATGTCCTTGATATTTCCAGGATTGAAGCCGGTCAGTTCCAGCTTGCCTGTGAACTATTTGATGTGAAATCTACAATAGAGAAAAGTCTTGAAAAAATTATCCCTCTGGCAGAGAAAAAAAGACTGGCACTGACCTCTGTAATAGCCACTTCAGCCGGAGAGATATATGGTGACAGGCGACGTGTGGAACAGATAATTATCAATCTTCTGAGCAATGCTGTCAAATTCACAGACTGCGGCGAAGTTCGTATAGAAAGCCGTATAGAAGATAAGTGGATTGTGACAGACGTTATAGATACAGGCATAGGTATAAGACCGGAAGACATGGAAAATCTTTTTAAGCCATTCCGTCAGGTAGATACAGGAATATCCCGCCAGTATGAAGGTACCGGCCTTGGCCTTTCCATATGCAAGAAACTTGTTGAAGCAA
>DAIOEN010000085.1:0-28348 GCA_036746235.1 Vulcanimicrobiota bacterium
TCTAAAGCTTTATTTTACGCCATTAAAAATGAAAATTCCTATACCTTTAAATTATAGATTAATAACTATTTTTACCAGTTTCTCAATCTCATGTCTCCAGTGTTTCATTACATTTCTGATAAAGGTGTAATTTTTCTCTCCCAGTGAATTTATATAATCAGAATCGATAGAAAGTACTGTTACATCTCCCATACATGCTTCTACGGAAAAGAGATATGGTGTATTTTTGTCCATAAGACATGCTTCTCCTGCAATATTTCCGGGGCCATGAACGGCAAAAGTCCCGACCCAGCCATATCTGGAAGCTTTAAAGAATTCCAGATAACCGTCAAGAATAATATAAAGTTTATTACCCTTCTCACCTTCCCAGAAAACTACAGAATTGTCTGTATAATATTCCAGCTTCGCCATAGATGCCACTTCTCTGAGGAGCTCTTTGGAAATATCGGAAAAGAGCGGAGCAGTCTTTAAGAATTCAATTCTGCTCTCCAGACATTTTATGATCATCTGTTCCATCTTCGTAATATCTAACCGGGGCCATTCAAAACGGAGTCTTTCCAGAATAATTCTGGTTTTATCCGAAAGAGTTATAAATCTGGTGGACATACTCTCCTCACTGAGCCATCCTTTATGAAGCATAACATTTTCTATATAAGGCCTGTAAGGAGGTATATCAAAAACATCCGACAGATAATCGATGAAATCTCCTGTAATCAGTCTGTCCATGTTCATCCTTGCTTCTCTGGAGGTAAAGAGTTCTGCCAGATTTTCTGTGGTGCTGTTCAAAATATGATAGGTTTCATTTTCCAGATTCTGTCTGTCATAAAGCATAACTATAGCTTTACTCACACTGTCTATGAATGATAGATCAGATGATTCATCAGAAGGAATTTTCCCCAGGTTAAGATAGGATTTTATAAGGTTATAGAAAGCGTTTTCATCGATATTTTCCTGAAAAAGACCGCTTTTAGAACTGTAGACAAGATTTCCCACACGGAAAATATTTCCTTTAATTCCGTCAGATCTTGCATCTATTACAAGTTGTTCAGAGAGTAATTTCGTTTTTACATAGTGATTTTCTATGTTCTGTCCCACATCACAGTCTTCCTCTGTAAAGAGTATTTCTTCTTTCCCTTCAACTGTTCCCCATCCGACTGATACTGTAGATATGTGATTGAAATCTTTTTTCTTTCCCGTTTTTGCAAAGGACAGGAGATTTTCCGTTGCCACTACATTACTTTTATAGAAATCTTCATAATTTCCGTAATGTCTTACATTTGCCGCAGAATGGATTATACAGTCAATCTTTTCGGAAATAGAAATAGTACCGTCAATGCCCAGGTTTTCTTCAGAGAGATCTCCCTTCAATACATAAATTCTGTTCCTGTATTTTTCATATATTTCCAGATTAAAGTAATAGGAAAGCTTTTTCTTCAGTCTTTCTATAGCTTCCTGAACGGAGGAAGCTCTTATAATTGCATAGATATTACAGGATGTTTCCTCCAGTAATTCCATAAATAAATGAATCCCCAGGTATCCTGTCACACCTGTAAGGAGAATATTTTTATAATTCTTTCTTTCTAAAAGATCTATAGAAGAATATGTATCTATATGTTTTTCATATTTTTCTCTTGCAGATTTAATAGAGGTGTCTTCTTTATAAACATGCCCTTCCAGTTCCTTCTTAATATTCTCAAGCTTTTTCTTTAAATATCCTTTTGTTTCCTGTATATTTTCCGAGAGCTTTGCTATTGTCTGATATTTAAAGATGTCATTTACGTTCACTTCAAAATCCTGCTGCATTTTGGCCACAAGGGTAACAGCCTTGAGGGAATGGCCTCCAAGGGTAAAGAAATTATCTTCAATCCCTATATTTTTAACACCTAAAACTTCTTCCCAGGCTCTGACGATTTTCTTTTCTATATCATTTCTCGGAGGAACATATCGTGCTGTTATATCCATTTCAGGCTCGGGAAGGGCTCTTCTGTCTATCTTCCCGTTTGGAGTGACAGGTATTTTTTCCAGCCTGATTATATAAGGAGGAATCATATAATCTGGAAGATCTTTTGACATAGTACCTTTAAGTTTTTCCGTATTTATTTCTTTATCAGTAACTATATAGGCACAGAGATATTTATTTCCTCCCTGATCTGTTCTGTCTATGACTACTGTATCTTTAATGCCTTCCTCTTTTCTTATTACTTCTTCTATTTCTCCCAGTTCTATACGGAATCCCCTTATTTTTACCTGATAGTCTATTCTGCCTATAAAGTCAATATTCCCGTCAGAGAGCCACCTTGCAAGGTCACCTGTACGGTACATCCTCTCTCCAGGAGAAAAAGGATTATGAACAAATTTTTCCTCTGTAAGGTCAGGTCTGTTTAAATACCCTCTTGCAAGACCTTTTCCCGCTATACACAGTTCTCCCGGCACTCCGACAGGCTGAAGATTGAAGTCTCTATCCACTATATAAATTTTAGTGTTACCTACCGGTTTTCCTATGGGGGAACGGTGATAAATTCTATCCACTGTAAAACAGGTCGTAATAACGGTATATTCAGTTGGCCCATACTCATCTATAAGCTTATAATTCCTGGGGATGAATTTTTTCAGTTTATCCCCGCCGGTAGTCATTCTCTTCAGATATTTACTGTCTCCTGCCTCCATGAAATACTCACAGAACTGTGTAGGTAAATCTATATAGGTTATATGATTAGCATCTATATATTTACTGATTTCCTGAGGTGATAGTCTTATATCTTCACTTATAATATGAAGGGTCGCTCCTGAGGTGAGAGGTGAAAAGATCTGAGATATAGATGCATCAAAACTGAAGGATGCATATTCTGCACAGTTATCCTCTTCACTTATACCATAATTCTTCCTGTGCCATGTAATAAGATTAACAAGGGCTCTGTGTTCTATCATTACTCCCTTGGGCTTTCCCGTAGACCCGGAAGTATATATCATATAGGCAAGATCAGAAGGTTTATTTCTTATCGGAAGATTGAAAACATCTCCCCTGTAAAGCTCTTTATCTCTGATATCCAGAAATTTTCCTGAAAAATTTATTTTTTCATAAAGTTCCTGTTCTGATAAGAGCACAACAGGTCCACTGTCAGAAAGCATATATTCTATTCTTTCTTTAGGATAGACAGGATCTATGGGAACATAGGCTCCTCCTGCTTTCAATGTGGCAATTATTCCTACAATCATATCGACGGAACGGGAAATCATAAGGCCCACTCTTTCATCATTCTTTACTCCGAAAGATACAAGAAGTTTTGCCAGTTGATTTGCCTTTTCATTCAATTCCCTGTAAGTAAGTTTCTTATCTTTATAAACTACGGCAGGTTTATCGGGATATTTTTTTACCTGTTCTTCAAAGAAATAATGAATAACCTTATCGCTATGACATGGCATTTCTGTGCTGTTGAATTCATAAAGAATCTGCCTTTCTTCCTGCCGGGAAAGGATATGTATGTTTTTAAGCTTTTCATCTGGATTTTTTGCTGCCTCCCTGAGTATGGCTGTAAAATGCTCTGCCATCCTCTTTATGGTGGAAGGCTCAAAAAGGGAGGTACGGTATTCCATGGAAAATTTAATGAATTCCCCTTCCCATGCATCCAGTGACATGTCAAATTTGGCTATTTTATTTTCATAATGTTTGAAGCTTATGGTAAGATCTTCTACAGAAGAAACAGGTTTATCCATATTCTGAAGAATAAAGAAAACCTCAAAGAGAGGATTTCTTCCTGTTTCTCTTTTTATATTGAGTTTGTCTATGAGTGTTTCAAGCTGATAATCCTGATTACTGTAAGTTTTAAGAAGTGTATCTTTTACTTCATAGAGAAAATCTCTAAAACTTTTATCACTCTGAGGATAATTTCTTACTGCCAGGGTATTTACGAACATGCCGATTAAATTGTGAAATTCTTCTCTTTCTCTTCCCCCTACGAGTGTTCCCACAACAATATCTTCCTGGGACGTATATTTTGAAAGAAGGATATTAAAGGCACACATTAAAACCATATACATTGTTGTCCCTGTCTCAGAAGCCAGTCTTCTCAAAGTGCCTGTCAGCTCACTATCTATGGAAAAATCAAAGGTTTCACCCCTGCTATCCTGACCTGTTATTCTCGGATTATCGGAAGGAAGATCCAGAACTGGAACCTCTCCTGAAAACATATTCAGCCAGAATTCTTCCTCTTTCTTCATCAGGGGAGATTCCATAAGTTTATTCTGCCATATTGCATAATCCTTATAGTGATTTTTTAAAGGAGGAATATCTTTCTTTTCATACAGGTCCCATAGATCCCTGAAAAATACAGGTATTGAAATACCGTCAAATATTATATGATGAAAATCCAGAAGTAATATATGTTTCTTCGGAGAAACTTTAACGAGAAGAGATCTCATCAGAGGAGCTTTAGAAAGATCAAAAGGCTCTATAAAATTTTCCATAAGGGAAGTAATATTTTCTTCACTGTCTTCAATATAACTTCTTTTAAATCTTATATCTTTCTTTATTTTCTGCACAGGTTCTCCGTTTATTATTTCGAAATATGTTCTGAAACTTTCATGTCTTTCCGTTATGGAGTCAATGGCTTTCCCAAGTCTTTCTATATCCAGATTACCTTCTATTGTTACGATTATGGGAACATTATAAGTAATGCTATCAGGTTCCATCTGATTTATTATAAAGAGACGCTTCTGTGCAGATGAGAGAGGATAATAGTCCTGTTCCTCTGCAGATAGAACTGAAAGGAATTCTTCTTGTATAACTGTTCCTATTTTTTCTGCAAGTAATTTCACAGTAGGAGATTTAAATATTTCATTATATGATATGGTTGCATTGAAGGTTTTCAATATTTTTGCCTGAAGTATGGCTGCTTTAAGAGAATGTCCTCCTATGGAAAAGAAATTATCTTCTATACTGATATTTTTTATTGCAAGTATTTCTTCCCATATTTCTACGAGTTTCTTTTCCGTTTCATTTCCGGGAGGCACATAATCTTTTGCCGCTTCCGTCTCAGGGTCGGGAAGAGCTTTTCTGTCAATTTTTCCGTTCGGAGTAAGAGGCATGGCTTCAAGCTGTATTATGTAGGGAGGAACCATATAATCTGGAAGGTCCGCAGAGAGGGCCTTTTTAAGTTCTCCTGTGTTTATCTCTTTATGGGCAACAATATAGGCACAGAGATATTTATTGGAGTTTTTATCCAGTTTTGCAAGGACTATTGCTTCTTTTATGCCATCCTGTTTTAGAAGGATCTGTTCTATTTCTCCTGTTTCCACACGGAAACCTCTTATTTTCACCTGGTGATCCATACGTCCAAAAAATTCTATATTCCCGTCAGGAAGCCATCTGGCCAGGTCTCCCGTATGGTACATTCTTTCTCCCGGGAAAAACGGATCGGGAACGAATTTTTCCGCCGTAAGTTCAGGTTTATTGAAATATCCTCTCGCCACATTTTCACCGGCACAGCACAGTTCTCCAGGATATCCTGAAGGCATGAGATTGTTGAATTTATCCAGTATGTAAACCCTTGTATTTGTCAGAGGTTTCCCTATGGGAATAACAGGATAGGATTTATCCACTACGAAACTTGTCGTATATACCGTATTTTCGGTAGGGCCATAGCCATTTATAAGTGTATAGTTTCTTTTCCTGTAAGTCTTTAATTTCTCTCCTGCAATATCAGCCCATCTCAGGGATTTATTATCTACAAGTTCTATGAACTGTTCCCCGAAGGCAGTGGGGAGACAGACTCCCGTTATCCTGTTTTCTTCAAAATAATTATTTAATTCATAGATAGAATATTTCAATTCCTCCGGTATTACATGTATGGCTCCGCCGGTGCAGAGGGTCGGGAAAATTTCCGGTATGGACACATCAAAATTAAAGCTTACAAGTTTTGCTATACGGTCTTCAGGGTTATAATTATGAGTTTCTATAGCCCAGAAACAGAAATTGATAAGAGAACGGTGTTCGATCATAACCCCTTTGGGTTTCCCTGTAGAACCGGATGTATAGATTATATAAGCAATGTCGGAAGGTTTATTTACCAGAGGAAGATTTGAACCATCACCGCAGTAAAGGCTTTCATCTTCCAGATCGAACACTGTGCCGGAGAAATTAATTTTATCTGAAAGATGTCTCTGAGATAGAAGTACAGGTGATGAAGTATCTTCCAGAATATAGGAGATTCTTTCACGGGGATAATCTGCTTCGATTGGGACATAGCCTGCTCCTGATTTGAGTATGGCCACAACACCAAGAATCATTTCAATAGATCTTTCCACCAGTATACATACGGGACTGTCTGCTTTTACTCCTTTCTGCCTCAATAACCGTGCAAGTTGATTGGCTTTTTTATTTAATTCTTCATAAGTCAATTTTTTATCTTTATAAACTACTGCCGTATTATGAGGAGTCTTTAATGCCTGTTCTTCAAAGAGCTGTCTAAAAACCTTATCAAAAGGATAATCGCCGTGATAGTCATTAAAAAAATAAATTAATTTTTTCTTTTCCCTGTCAGATAATAATTCTATATCAGAAAGAACTTTATCGGGATTGGCCAGACCGTCTCTCATGATATTTAACATATGATTATAAAGTTCTTCAATTTCTTTACCGGTAAATTTATCTGTCTGATAATCAATGATTAAATCAACAGGGATATGTTCGTCTTTATTATGATATCTTATATACATGGTAACAGGATAGGGAAAATTTCCGTTACAGTGAAATTCCACATCTGACCCTTCGGGAAAGAGATTTTTAAGATGCTGTGAAATAACAATATCATAAAGTCCTTTACATTCCGAATCACGGGTCTTTACATCCATTAAAACCAGATCATAGGGATATCTCTGATGCTCATCAATTGATTTGAGTTTTGTCCTTACATTTGACAGAATTGTTTTAAATTCCGTATTGCCACCGTCGAGCTTGAAAGGAAGCACAGAAGCATACATTCCCACTGTATTTTTAGAACTTTCTTCAAGCCTGTTGTGATAGGCTGTGCCGAAGATTATGTCTGTTTTTCCGGTGATCCTGAAGGCATAAGTGTAAAAAGCAGCAAGAAATATACGGAATATGGATGTTTTATTCTCTTTACAAAATCTATAGAGATCTCCTGATACTTCCGGAGGGAAATAAAAGGTTTTTCTTTCTGTTTTTATGGTCTTTGATAGTTTAAAGGATTTAATATCTGTCGGCTCAGGTGCCTCAGGAAATTCTTTATACCAGAATTCTTTATCTTTGTCGGCTCTCTCTGATTTAAGATAATCTTCTTCCATTTTTATGAAATCTATATAAGAAGGTTTCTTTTCATGGCTTATGGTCTTACCTTCTTTAAGGGAATGATAAAACTCCATAACTTCCTGAATGATTATTGCCACAGAACCTCCGTCTGCTATTATATGATGAACATTTACATAGAATCCTCTCTCTCCGCCGCTGAATTTTATAAGAGCAAAATAAAAGAGATTATTTCCAGTAAGGTTGAAATGAGTCTGTGATTTTTCTGTGATCCACTCTTTTTCTTCATATGTTTTGCCGGTAAAATCAAAAAAATCTATTTTCTCCTCTTTATAAGGAGTTAAATACTGCTTTGGCTCACCTTCTATTTCTTTAAATCTTAATTTCAGGGCATCATTTTTTTCTATGGTAATATGTATTGCTTTTTCAAGTAATGTATAATCAAGTTCTTCCCTGAGTTTAACCGTATAGGGAAGATTCCACATAGTTCCGTCACTATGAAGTTTTTCCATATACCATATACCCTTTTGCGGATACGTAAGAGAAAGATAATTATTCATCATATTACACCTTCCTTAAAATAATTACTGTGTGTGATCATAAATAATACATATTTGCTCTCGTGACGCGTAACGCGTAACGCGTGACGGGAGGAAGACTCCTATTACATGCTTATACTCAGGTCACTAATTAGAGTAACCTGATTTTATAAAAAACATGACTAATTACCGCACCTGGTAAATTAGTAACCATTTTATCAGCTTCTGCCTGACAGGCTCTTACGAAGAAAAATAATTTGCCTTATATAATTTGTTTTACAGACAATAAATTAACCCTTATTTAATTTTTAATACTATAGAAAAAACTAATTTTTCTTCTCCAGAGCCTGCCAGGCAAAAGCTTTTTACTGATACCATTTTATCTGTTACGGTATTAAGCCCCTATCTTTGCAGTAGGATATCTTTTCTGTGACGATAAGGTTTTCCTCTTTGCAATAATAGAAGCTATAAAACCTGTAATGGAAATAATTAATACAAATATATATACATTGTGCAATCCTTTAACAATATGTTCCGGAGATATGGAAGAAATAAAATTACTTCCTTCTGAATCAGACGGAAAAGTAAGGGAAAAAATTGTTTCAAACATACAGATTCCGATAGTAGAGCCAAGATAAATATCAAAAGAATTTATTGCATTCACCATACCTTCTTTATTTTCAGGGGCATGGCTTAATACGACAGTAGGACTTGCAGTAAAAAAGAGGGCAAAACCTGCTCCGAATATTATAAAGGTAATAATTATAAAAGAAATAGCTGTGGTCTGGCTGAAGGATAAAATCATCACAGATGCGACAGAAAGGAGGGCCATGCCGGTACAGCACATAATCCTGGGGTCAATCTTATCACATAAAAATCCTGACACAGGGCCTATAAAACTTATGAGTATCGGAAAAAGCATCAGAAGAAGACCTGTTCTGTCTGACGTATATCCCTTTGAAAGTTCGAAATAAAAGGGAAAAATAAAATTTGATCCGTCCAGAATTATACAGGCAATAAGATTGGCCAGAAGTCCGCAGGAAAAACATATATTTTTAAAGAGAGCCATATCCAGCAAAGGTTCTTTCTTACCTTTTTCTATAATTACAAAAATCACAAGAAAAACAATGGATAGAACAAGAGACGTTATTACTACAGGAGAATTCCATCCAATTTTGGAAGCCTGATTTACACCATATACAAAAGTAACAAGACCGAGGAAATTAAACACAGAGCCTGTAAGATCAAAGGAATGATTTTTTATTTCCTCTGATTTATCTTTATCTTCCAGATAAATACAGGCAAAGACAAGGGCAATAATACCAATCGGTATATTAATCAGAAAAAGCCATCTCCACGAAAGATATCTTACAATAAACCCTCCTACAGGCGCACCTATGGCGATACTGCTTCCTCCGAATATCGACATAAGCCCGAAAACTCTCCCCATTTTTTCCGGAGGTATATATTGTATTATTATGGCGCCGAAGGTGGAAAGAAGCATTGAGCCTCCTATACCCTGAATGAAACGGAATACTATAAGCATGGTAATATTTGTAGATATACTGCATAGCACTGAAGAGATGGTAAAGATAATAAAGCCCGTTTTAAAAATTCTGTTTGTTCCTTTAATATCACTCAGACTCCCAAAGGGAAGGAGTAATCCGCAGTAGGCCAGTAAATAAGAAAGAAGTATTCTGGAAACAATAGCCGTATCTACATTAAATTCTTTTGCAAGATCCGGAAGGGCAATATTAACTATACTCAGATCCAGATTTGTTATAAATACGGCAAGAGAAACGGTAATTATTATGAAATAATGCTTTTTTGTAAACATATACTCAGGACATCTGGATTAACAGACATCTTATGAAACAAATCCCATACAATAATAAACAGTAACCTCTATAAGGGATGTTCATAAAATTCCTTTCTTAATATCTATATTTTTGAACTTTTTAATAAAACCATTCATTAACACACCACCACATCTATAGTAACATAATCCATAGGAACTGATTTTCTGTTATAATAAATATCGACAGGTATAATATTTTCTGAAATAATTTTTTAAATTATAGTTAGTTTTATCTTATTTCTATATCTATACACTTTAAATATATACAATTGTATAACATACATTACATTGTATACAACCATATTATATACAAAATATAATTCACATGAAAAAACTATATTTAAGGAGTCTGTCCGTCAATTATCTCTATAGATGTTTCTTCAGGGCCATCATCTTCATCATCCATAAAGATAACCAGATCTTTAGGACTTACATCCATTGCTTCAATAAGTAATTTTTCCGCAGATTTTCCCCATTTAACACCGAAAAGAGTAACTACAGAAGAACCGCATCTTTCTCTGTATTTCCTTAAAATCTCTATGCCGGAGCGAAGGGAGTCTATTTCCATTGTAGATAATCTTTTATCTGCCGGTTTATAATTTCTGAGTATTTCTATGATTATTAAAACCAGTCTCTGTCTTTTATTTTCCAGAATTTCCCCTTCCAGTATTTTGGAAAGAAGTTTTACAGCAGAAAGTTCCATACGAATGATTCCGTCTGCTGTATACCTTCTTATCATATCATTTTCATTATCCATATATTTTAACAGTTCCGGAATAACAGAAGGTCCAAGGGAAGAAAAAATTTTAGATATATATTCAGGATAAATTACCTTTTCAAAAGATTCTGTAAGAGGGTTTATAACAGAAGGACCTATAGAGGAAATAAGATGAGACGAAAATTCTCTCATAGATTTATCATTAAGACCTTTAATTAAAATATTCAGAGATTTCAATCCTATCATAGAAAGCACATGACCTGCCCTCTTTTTTACAGGCCAGTGAGGGGAATCAAAAAATAATTTCTGAAGAGGGCCGAGAGAAGATTCACCCTGATCTGAAAGAACATGAGAAGCAAATTCAAATAAATCTTCATCTTTTTCAGAAAGAAATTTCATTACACAGGGAATTACAGGAGGACCTATTTCTTTAAATATTTTACGGACACACTCCTTCAGTTCTTTTCTGTATCTGACTGCTTCAAGTAAAGGAATTATAGCTCTCTGACCTATTTTAGAAAGAGAATATGAAGCCCTCTCTCTCACAGCAAAATCTCTGTCTGACAGGGCATTTATAAGAGGAGGAACTGCTCTGTCACTCATCCTGGCAAGGGTTTCCATTACTGTTTTTCCATGGTAATAATTATTGCTTTTCAGTAATTTCATAAGATTATCTCTTGCCAGATCCGAACCTGTTTCACCAAGGGCTCTTATAGCATTTCTGGCGACAGACTCATTCTCATCCCCGCAGGCTTTAATCAATGCGTCCACACTGCCAAGGGAAATCATTTTGCCAAGAACAGATGCACAGTTCATACGAAAATAAGGATCACTGTCTTCAAGGCCTTCCAGAATTAAATTCAATGCTTCAGTTTTTTTACCGACAGAGTAAATTGCAGCAGAAGAAATTTTATCATCTTTAAACCTGAGGTATTCCATAAGAGCAGGAGCTATTCTATTATCATTTATATTCCCGAGAATTTCTATGATTGATTTTTTAAATGTAAGATCTGTCGCATTAAGAGATAAAAGCAACTTATCTACAGCGGGAGAACCTATTTCCGACATGGCAAATTTTATTGTATTTTTTTCTATTTCATTACATTGTCCGCCGAGTAAATCTAAAAGAGGATCTATTGCTTCAGGAGCTCTGAGCTGGCCGAGAGAATCTATAATTGCTACCCTGACCCTGTGTTCCGAACAGGGGAGAGCTTTAAGTAAAGGAGAAAGGGCTTTTTTATTTCCCATAAGTCCCAGAACTTCTGCAGAAAGAAGCTGTTTATCTCTTTCTCCCGTATGAAGAGCATGAAACAGAGGAAGTAAAGCAATGTCGCCGGTAGAAGCAATTTTTTTCTGGAGAAATCTCTGCCACGGGATATCATCAGGACAGGTTGCATTTATAAGACTTCTCACTCCTTCTTCTGTGCCTATCATAGAAAGTATCTCTGCTATAATCTCCCTTTGAGTTTTATTTGAACGGGTAAATACCGTATTGTCATCATCAAAAGCTTTTCCGACAATTTTTCTTTTATCCTTCAGATATGGTTCAAGAAATCTTATAGCTTCATTACCTTCTGTTACAAGAGAATAGAAAGCCTTTTCCATTACATCCTGTGACGGATCTTCAAGAAGTTTTATAGATGCGGGAATAGTAAATTTTCTTATAAAATTTTTATATAAATTCTTAAGCATAATATATATTGAAATTATATAGATTTTAATTATATAGAATAACAATCTATATAATTATATTATAGATGTATAACAAGGAAAATTTTTTTACAAAATTCTGTAATCTTCAGATATGTTTATAGTTAATTTCACAACATTTTATAATTAATAACATCATGATGCATGATTTGAAGAAGGTAAAAACCCATTACCCATTACGCATTACCCATCACGAATTATTTGAATTCTATAAGTTATGAAATACACTATAATTATAACAGAAAATTAAATCTTATGGAGAAAATATTAATTCTAATTCTGTAAAAAACAAGTAAATTTACAATAAACTTTTTTTTATTTATAAAAACTATTTACAAATATAATATTTTCTGTGATAATATTTATATATAGGCTCAATAAGTTATTCTTCCCTGTTACAGTAAAGAATAAACTTAATATGGGAATAATATAAAAAAAAGAAAGGAAGATAAATGTATGTTAAATGTGTCAAAAAAAGGTATAGCCTTAATAAGTATATTATTAATCATGGTCATTCTCGTTATGTTTATATCAGCCTTCGGTACTATCGTAACAGGAAGTCAGACCTTTGCCGCAAATAATGCCACCAGAGTAATGCTCGGACAGATAGCGGAGGCAGGTATAGCCTATGTAACTTATAAATTAAATGAAAATCCTGCATGGGCAGAAAATGGAGAACATACATTGAATGATATTAAAGGTAAATTTTATATAACCTTTAATCCATCTGAAGATTATTGTTCAATTAATAATCTTACAAAAATAATATCAGCAGCAAGAAATACTGAACCTGCTGGAACTGTGGTACCGCCATATACGGCAGAAATTATCATAAAAGCCACTGTAATGGACCAGAATAACAGAAACAAATTAAGTAAATACTATACAGTTCAACTTGTAAGAGGTGATTTTTTTGATAAACATGTATCTTCAGAAGGCCCTATACTTATAGATGATCCCAAACTTTATATGGATCCCGGCACAAAAGATAAAGGCGGACAGATACAGTCAAATTATGTAGATGATGAAATACCAAGTATTTCCTTTATTACATCCGGACATAATATGGAAGTCTCTATGGGACATATCGATCCGGAAAGTAAAGGCTATATAAAAGGTGTAATAAGTACACCTGGAATAATAAACAGGCCTCTTTCGGTAAACTTCGATGCCGATACTACATCATCTATTCAGGGCAGCAGCAAATTACCACAGGGATATCTTGATATAAAAGATATGATTGCACGGGGGACAGGAACTTCATCATCTATAGAAATATTAAAACCGGGAGTTTACACAGTAAACAGGGAAGCTTTATATGAAGATAGTAAAGAAGCCAGTGATAAAAAAACATTTACAGGTTATGCATATAGTATGACCTATCCTGACGGAAGTATACACGAGAGAGATGAATGGTTTGATATAGATTTAGATTCAGGAGATGTTATAATAAAAAAAGATATACTGGTAAATCCGGAAGGTTCAGTCAGGAATTTCAATATAACATTTGGTAATTACAATAACAGAAGAACACAGGAAAATAGCGTTCCTGCAAATATTGCTGCAGCAGATTTCCCTGCTATACCTGTAATAGAAGGAGACGAAGTAATTGAAGCGTCAACAGGTGATATAACGTCAACAGGGACAGGGGCCGGTCTTACAGGTGAATATGTAACAGGTAATAATGGCATGACACAAATTCATGAAGAAGATATATCATATGCAAATCCCCTGATAAGACTGGGGCCAGTTGATACTTTAGATATGATAAATGGTACAGGTGGCGGAAATGATAACGGCGTCAAAATTTCACAGGGAAGCGGTGGACCGGGGACAGGTGATCCGGAATTTACTACAATATATTCAAACTGTAATACATCATTTGACGGACAGATAATAGGGACAGGTACAATTCTCTGTGATGGGACTTTATCTGCAAAATTAGACAAAAATTACGGTGCTCTTGCATTGTTAAGTACAGATGATCTCACAATAAACATATCGTCAATAGAGCAGGAGACAATTCATTTCTACGGACTTCTTTATTCTCAGGATGATGTAATTATGAAGCCACCTATTGACATAACAAGTGCTCCTGTTGGAAAACTTCCCCAGCAACCGAGACCAAACATGGGTGTAGCCATATATTCCGGAGATATGAATAAAAGTGATGATTTAACCATTGGCGGTGCCTATCCTGTAAGCATAAAATTACGGCTTCCGAAAAAAGATGTTCTTTTCAGGAATTACAACGGTTATACCAGACTGTTAGAAGAAGCAACCGGTTATAACTATTCATTCCCTGTGAAAGTAAAATGTTATTATGAGATGTAGTAAAGGATTAACACTGTCAGAACTGGTAGTTACCATAGCTATAGCAGGAATTTTGATCATAAGTACGGCAGGATTTTTTGCGAAAGGTCTTGTAGCTTTAAAGAAAAATCAGGCTCTCATACCTGGATACAGTCTTGGAGAACAGCAGCTTGAAAAAATGAGAAGAGCTACTTATGAGATAATAAAAAATGATTACGGCCTGAATAATATCAGTAATTTTTCTCTTGTACAGAATAATATAAACTACCATATGGAAGTGATAACCCAGGTAATATATAAACCTCATTTGAACGCTTTAAATATTTCCGATGGGAAAAGTCTCATAAAGGTAAAACTTAATATAAGCTGGGAAGCAATGAAAGAACAGGGAAAAAGAAGTATCACTATTGGGAGTTATATTTATACTGAACCTAATCTTTAAAAAAGTGAGAGATTGAAATGTCTTTTTGTCTCATAGCTCTCACTTTTTTATATGAGAATCATAACGCGTAACGCGTGACGGAAGAAACAAATTCTCATTCTTTGTTGTGACCAAATCGGTCATGCCTGTTAGTATTTAATATAAAAAGGGGTTCTCATAAAATAATGATAAAATTCTCAAAAAGAAAAGGCCATACATTACTTGAAATAATAATGAGTGTTACAATATTTTCTCTAATAATGGCTACAGTTTTTGCTCTTCTAAATATAGGATTAAAAAGCTGGCAGATAGGGGAGACAACTTCAGATGTACAGAATTCAGCCCATGTAACAATGGAGAGGCTAAAATCAGATTTAAAGTTATCATGTCGCTATTCCTGCGTATTTGATAATAATCTGAATTATATAGCCTTTGATTCTGCGATGAATGAAAAAGGAGAATTTAAAATAGACAGAATAACAAGAACTCCTTTATGGAATGCCTATATAATGTATTTTTGTAAAGATGATGGAAAATTTAAAATTCTTTACAGAAAAAAAATAACTCATCCGGTTGCTGGCATATCAAAAAAGCCCGTATTGTATACGGAAAATGTTGATTTCACTATAAATAAAGATGCAAAAATTATGGCAAAAAGTGTGGAAAAATTTGAAATAACCGAAACGGGAGATTTAATAAATATAAAACTCATCTGTGCAAGAAATATAGGAGATAGAAAGTTACCTTATGAACAGGATTTTGATGCAGGTAAAATTAAAACCTCTATAGAAGTATTTACCTCAGTATATCCCAGAAATAATTATTAATTCAATAATATAAAAAGATGATTATTAAGAAATTGCTTGACTGAACTTAACAGCTTAAATATAATTAGGTATATTATTTATTTTGAAAATAGATTTATATAAATTCATGGTCACGACTAATTAAATTTTTAAGGAGGGAATCGGTAGAAACCGAGAAACTAACCTTTTATGAAAAGAGATAAAGAATTAAATGCTCTAAAAGAAATGGAACTATTCAGGAAAGCTATAGAAATGGGGGCCTCTGATTTACATCTATCGGCAGGTTCATCGCCTATAATAAGATTGAACGGAAAACTTCATCATCTTGATTATGCCGCATTACTTCCTGAAGATGTTCATGAAATCATCTCCCTTATAACAACTAACTATCAAAAAAGTATGTTTTACAGTGAAACTCCGGTAGACCTGGATTTTACTCTGGAAGTACCGGATCTTGCAAGGTTTCGTGTCAATATATTCAAACAGTTAAACGGTGAATCTATCGCAATGAGAGTTCTACCGAGTGAGATAAGAACCGTAGAAGATTTGTTTTTACCTACCATAGTAAATGATCTGTCAAGATTAAGAAACGGTCTTATACTGGTTACAGGGAAAACCGGTTCAGGTAAATCAACTACCCTTGCCACTATGCTGGAACTGGTAAACAAAGAATATTACAAACATATAATAACGATAGAAGATCCAATAGAATTTGTATATAAACCAAAGAAGTGCCTTATAAATCAGAGAGAAGTCGGTATGCATACACCTGATTTTGCTACAGCTTTAAGGAGTGCTTTAAGAGAAGACCCGGATATTGTAATGATAGGTGAAATAAGAGATGTAGAAACTGCTGAAATGGCTCTTAAAGCAGGTCAGATGGGTGCACTTATTCTGTCAACTCTTCATACCCGTAATACCTATGAAACTATTAACCGTCTCATAACTCTTTTTCCTGCAGATCAGAGAGCAAATGTAAAAAATCAGTTTGCCGATGTCATTCAGGGAGTAATCTGTCAATCTCTTATTCCAAGAAGGGATAAAAAAGGAAGAATTGTTTGCTGTGAACTGATGTTAGGAACACCTGCCGTTAAAAATTTAATAAGAGAAGATAAACTCCATTTGATATACAGCACAATTCAGTTAGGTTCACATGAAGGTATGTGTACAATGGAACAATCCCTTATCAGATTATTAAACCAGGGGATTATAGATCTGGAAGATGCATTAATGATAGCAAATAACAAAAAAGCATTCCTGTCGGAAATTTCTTCCCAGCAGGAGGAAAGTTTTACTAAATCTGAATTAACACTGGAAGAACTCGGCTAGAGGTTAACAATGGAACAAAAGGATAGAGATGAAGAAAAAATAGAACAGATGATATTAAATAACTTCTCAAATCCTGAAATGAAGGCACTTATTGATAAAATAGTTTCAAGTCCTGATAAAGAAAAAATAAAGAAAAATATTTTAGAGGGAGGATTAATTGAAAAATATAAAAGGTTATCTCCTGCACCTCTTTCGCAGGAGGAAGAAGAAATAATAAGAACTATATATCTTTATCTCTGCATGGAAGGGAAAGCGGAAAAAATAAAGAAAATGATGGAAACAACTATAAAAATAACGTCTGTCCCTTTTGCAAGAGGCAGTGAAAAAATGGCGTTTCTTCAGTGGAAAGATAAAAAACAGAAACCGCCAAAATTATTTGAATAATATTTTAGAAAGATAAAGAAATAGAAATTACCAAAATTATTTTAATTATATAAAATATTTAGAAAGGCTTGTTTATATGAGTGATGAATTAGAAAAAATTATTGGTATGATGCGTGATAATGATCCTAAAAACAGGCAGAGAGCGACAAAACTGCTTGGAAATACCCAGGATAACAGAGTAGTTCAGCCATTAATAGAAGCTCTGGGAGATGAAAATGTCGAAGTAAGACGGCAGGCAGCAGATGCTTTAGGAACTCTGGGAGTAAAAGAAGCTGTTATACCTCTTATAAAAAGTATGAATGATCCTGATGATTTCGTAAGAGGTATCGTAACGTGGGCTCTTGGAAAAATTAAAGATATAAGAGCAGTGGATAATCTGATAGGAGCGTTAAATGATACAGACTGGTGGGTAAGAAAGAATGCGGCAGAAGCCCTGAAATTAATAGGAGGAGAGAAGGCTGACCGGGCACTGTCACAACTTAAACAGGAAACGGAAAAAGCTACAAAAAAAATTCTCATAGTAGATGATGATAAATTCATTCTGGAATATATTCAGATAAATCTTGAACTGGATGGTTATAAAGTAATAGAAGCTTTTGACGGAGAAGAGGCAATAAAAAAGGCAATAGATGACCGTCCTGATCTTATATTGCTGGATATTATGATGCCTAAAGTTGACGGATGGCAGGTATGTAAGACACTGAAAGAAAATCCAAAGACAAAAGATATTCCTGTTATAATGGTATCTGCCAAAACCCAGGTAGATGATTTTATAAAGGGTATGGATGCAGGAGCTACTTTTTACATAATGAAACCTTTCAGTCCTGTTCAATTAAGTGATGCCATACAGAAAGCTCTTACAAATCAGCTGGGATAAACTGTTATAAATTCTATATAAACCTCCGGTGCAGCTTTATGAATGGTAAGTTTATACAAAATAGTAGATTAAAGAAAAGAGGGGTAAAGGCTGCAGGTTGAAAATATATTGTAAATATTCGTGACCACTGTTGTAGATATTTTATTGTACAGTATAAAAAAACCTGTATAGACAGGGGAGAAATTACTGACCTTACCTGGCAGCCTTATAAATAATGCGTCGTCCTTTTTATTCAGGCCTCACTCTGATGGCCCTTGGAAGAATAGATATAGCTGTAAAAGAATTTAAAAAAGCTATAAAATTTGATTACTCTGATATTGAATCCCATGCCAACCTTGGGATAGCCTATTATGAACAGGGTAAACTCGATATGGCGTTAAAAGAATTCTCCATATGTCTTGAACTTGACCCTGAATATGAAGCAGCTCTCGGCAATATGGGTAATATTTACAATATTCAGGAAGAAAGAGAACTGGCAATAGAAAGTTATCAGAAATTACTTAAAATAAACCCGAACTGTTATGAAGCATATAATAACCTTGGTCTGACCTATTATGAGCTTGGAGATTTTGATAAAGCACGTGAATATATGGAACAGGCAGTTAAAATAGATGAAAATCAGGGTATTGTTTATAACCTGGGCCTTGTAGCCTATAAAAAGAAAGAAATAAAAAAAGCAATAGAGTTATTTAATAAAGCCTACGAAATGGATTCACAGAATCAAAATACAAATTTTAATATTGCTACAATCTATATGGAAACAGGAGATTATGAAAAAGCTGTAAAATATTTTAAAAATTCCGTCATGATAAATGAAAAAGATTCTGTATCATGGGAAAAACTTGGCAGTGCATATTTGAAAACAGAAGATTATTCATCTTCTTTGAATGCATATAAAAGAGCTCTGGACATAGATCCTGCCGATCCGGAACCCCATCAGGGACTGGCAAAGGTTTATATAGCTATGGGTAATGAAAAACTGGCTGAAATAGCAATTGAAAATGCTATTGCTCTGTCTGCAGAGCAGGCGTCCTGTTATTATCTGAAAGGCCTTCTCTGTGCTGAAAGAGGAGAGATGGAAGAAGCGAAAGAATTTTATAAAAAAGCTATGGAAGAAGGTTATGAAAGAGGAGATATCCATACAAGTATGGGAGAGTTACTTGAACTGGAAGGTAATATAGACGAAGCAATAGAAGAATATGAAAACGCTATAGAAGCAGGGTCAGTCAGCGGTAATGATTATTTCAATGCAGGATATGCCTTTTATCAGATATATGACTTTGATAGTGCCATAGAATATTATAAAAAAGCTATAGAAAAGAATCCCGATGATGTTACCTTCCATGATTATCTTGGCCGGGCCTATATGGAAAAAGGAGAAGAAGAACTGGCACAGCAAGAATTTGACATTATCAATAAATCTTTTTCTGATTTTGATTTTTCCGGTTAATTCGGTATCATATATTTCAGTGAATGCTTTAAAATCGTATATTCTACCCCATCTTCTGTAACTATATTTACATTGTATTTATTAAACCATTGCATTTTACCTTTAAGACATGAATTATCTAAAAATTTAAATGTAAAAGATATATTATTTTTTACAGCCTTTACAAAATATTTATCAGTAGAGGTATTAACCCACCGTCTGATAGATTTTTTAGTTATTTTTTCATTATCTTCCGATAAATTATCCTGCTCAGATAGTTCCTGAGTCATAAGATCACCTTATTTCTAAAAGTTTTATAGAGGGTATGAACATTAATTAACGAAATACGGATTATGTAATAAATTTTGTGTAAATCTCTGACTTATCCCATAGTAAGGTTACGAAAAAATCTTACACTATATACAAAACCTGTATTTGTTTAAAAACTATTAAATTATATCATGTTAAAATATAATTGACAAGAAAGCTATGAAAGAGGACTTTTTTTTCGACAAAATAATAAAAAAATATAATGATTACTCGGAAATAGAATTTTTAAAAAGAATGGCTACTCATGGGCTTGAAGACTATGAAGAAATAATCGTTAATAAATACTGTAAAAAAAATGGCCATACTCTTGTCATTGGCTGTGGAGCAGGAAGAGAAGCTTTTGCTCTGTCAGAAAAAAAATTGAATGTAACAGGAATAGATATAGTAGAAAAACTGGTAAGAATCTGTCATGATGAGGGAAAATTAAAAAATATTAAAGCAAATTTTTTAACTATGAATGGCTGTCATCCTGGTTTTAAAAAAGAAAGTTTTGATTATATAATACTCTTTGGACAGCTTATATCTCTTATACCTTTTAGAGAAAACAGAATAAATACCCTTAAAGAATATAAAAGAATATTGAAGCATAATGGACTGATAATTTTTACGACCCATTCAAGAGAAAGAAATCTTAAAGAAAAAATAAAATGGAAAATTATAAATTTCATAAGAAAAATAATTTCAGGAAGTCTTCGTGAAGGAGATAAAATGGTAACTGCTATAAGTGGTTATAATCTTTCGAAAGAAAAAGTTTTCATGCATCTTTACACACCACAGGAAGCTCTGAAAGATATAGAACTGGCAGGATTACAGTTGATAGAATACAAAAGTGCCACTGAAATAGTTAACGGTGTAAACTGTCCTTCTATCAGAGAAAGTGATAAATATATAATTTATATAGCAGGGAAGGAGAGGAGACTATGAAGCAGGAGGATTTCGGAAAAATCATTAATGTTAAATTTGAGATAAGTTGCTTCTACATAGTTTTCATCTAAAGCTTTATTTTAGGCCATCAAAAATGAAATTTTCTGTACTTTTGAATTATCAAATTGAACATATACCGAAATATTCCAGTATCTTCCTGGCAACTTTATCTTCTTCTATATAATATGAACCTTCTAAAATCTGTTTTTTTAATTCCTTAATTTTGAATGTCCTGTCAAATGTTCTATTATCACAGTAAGAATCACAATATCGCTGGTTATATTTTTTTTGTAAAGACAGGCTGTAAATATCTGTTTTTATAAGTTTGCTTTTTTTATGATGCACTGTAATAACACCTTATTTACTCAAATATTTATATGAGAATCGTAACGCGCGACAGGAGGAATAAATCCTCATACGTTGTTCTGACCGAACCGGTCATGGTTGTTAATTTATTACCTCAATGAATAATATCGACAGATATATAAATTACCTTAGTAAATTTTTTTATGTATAATAAAAAAAATAGTATTATAATTTGTAATCTGGTATAATAAGAGGTATAAAATGGCAGGATCGGAATTTTTTACTACTAATATCCTTGCCAGATAAATAAACATCATGGTAAGTTTATAATCATTATAATAACAGTCATTGTTTCATAGTATATAATGTCATGGAGTAATATGATGCTAGTTCCAGGAAAACTGTAATAATACTACTAATGAACTATTAAAATAAACCATTAGATCAATTAATATAATTTTAGCAATACAGTATATTAATACTATATATATTCTACAAATATAGAAAGGGATAAAAAAGTGGAGGTAAAGGAACTCTGGATAGACTACAAAGAAAAAGGTTGCATTAAAGCAAGAGAAAAACTTATACTGGAATATCTTCCCCTGGTTAAACATATAGCCTATCGAATGTCGATACATTTTCCTCCCCATATAATTATAGATGATATAACCAATGATGGTTTACTTGGTTTAATTCAGGCTATAGACGGATTTAAATATGACAGAGGTATAGAATTCAGCACCTATGCAACCTATAGAATAAGAGGTGCAATACTCGATGCTTTAAGAGCTTTTGACTGGGCTCCGAGAAGTCTGAGAAAAAAAGCTAAGGAAATACAGGATGCTTTTAGTATAATTGAACATAATCTGGGGCGTCCTGCTAACATGTCAGAAGTTGCTTCATATCTTTCGATGGATGTAAAGGATCTGGACACAGTAATGAGAAAAATTCAGGGTCTTACTATTATATCTCTTGATGAGTTTATAAAACCCGAAGCAGATGAGAGCAGATCATTGCTGGATATACTTCATAATAAAGAACAAATTCTCCCTGAAGGTTTTATTGAAAAAAAAGAATTAATATCCAAAATAGGCACCTTTATAGAAAGTCTTCCTTATAAAGAAAAACTGGTTATTACTCTTTATTATTATGAAGAGCTTAATTTAAAAGAAATATCTCATATACTCAATCTGTCAGAATCAAGAATTTCTCAGCTTCATACAAAAGCTATGCTCCGTATAAAAGGGAATTTAAAAAAATATTTACAGAGTGATTTCTCCGATCAATCTATGAAAGGTGCAGTTTATAATTAGGCATTTTTATAGAGAATCGGGATGAAGGGTGAAGAGAAAAATACATTCTCATTCTTTGTTATATAGCTACCCGATCACATCAATAGTAATTATGACATTTATAAAAGAAATACCACTCGAATCATTATGATAATAGAATAAAATTACCAGGATAATAAATAAATTATCATCCTGGTAATCTTAAAAATCCTTTAATCCCTGTCCTATTCGGATTTAGTAGAATCCGGCCACCGTGGAAAACTTTCCTGAGATCTATTCCTATCGGCATGTCCGTGCGTATCATCGTTGCTGGTATTTGAATTATCTGAACCGGGCCACCGTGGATATTCTTCTCTCGGTGTTGGATTGGGAGTAGGTGTTTTTAGCGCATGGCTTGCTACAGTACCTGGTGTCAGAGAACCGCTACTTTCCGGATTAATAGAAACGGGGGGCATATCAGGTATAGATGTATCGACAGTTTTTTCAGGTTCTTCTTCTTTAGGAAGAACTATACTGATATCCTCAGTCCCTTCAGCTCCTCTGCCTACAGCAGCAACAGATTCACCGCAATTTTTTCCTCTGACTTTTACATAAACATTGATTTTTTCTCCTGTAGGAACAGAGGGTATATTGTATTTTCCATTTTCATCTGTAATGCCTACCCATGGACAGTTTTCTACTATGACAAAAGCATCACTTACAGGTTTGCTATTTTCATCAGTTACAATACCGGAAAGAGAACCTGTTTCATCTTTATTTATTATTTTAAATTCTTTCTCGGCACTTATATCACCATAAGTTGCTTTAACAGTACCATTGCCGATCTTTGAAGATATAAAAAATCCTTCTACAGGATCTATTTCCCCTCTGTCACCTTCATAGGTCCAGTCCAGTTTAGGTGTCTCTATAATCTTACCTTTTCTATCATAGCAGACTGCTTTAAACTCTATGAGACCTCCGACAGCTATTACAGGATTTTCAGGATAAATTTCCATTTTACTTACAGCACCAAGGGGATAATCTCCGGAAAATAATATCGGTGCCCTTACAGGTGAAAAACCATCTGCTGAAACTACTACAAAGTATGGGCTTCCTTCACCTTTATATGGTATACCACTCAATGAAAATCCTCCATCAGATGAAGTAACAGAAGAAATAGTAGGATCATTTTCTACTATCACTTTTGCTCCTGATAATACCGTATAACCTTTAGGAACAGTTTTTGATTGCATTACAGCTAGTTTTGACAGATCATTTCTGGACGTTTCTTTTCCAGCGGGAACATATACATATCCTACCAGGGAACCTGTAGTAACAGGTTTGGAAGAAACATCTTCAGTAGGTACTGCATTTGGCTCTTCTGCTACAGGAGGAGGATTGGAAGTGGCCGTAATATCGAGACTCTTTTCTTTCCATTTTTCAAGTTGAACAGGAGCACTTCCTATGATTACATCATTTTTTACAACAAATAATGTAAGAGGCAATTCAGCAGGTATATCAAGAAGAGAGTATTTACCTTCTGTATCCGTTACTGACATCAATCTTGTTCCCAGAACAATTATCTGTCCTCCCTCTACAGGAGAACCTGACGGAAGTGTTACTTTTCCTGTAAGGGTAGATGTATTTGCGTTTGCAGGGTCAAGGATAGTAACTTCTGTATTTGCCGAATAGGTACTGCTTGCAGCAACAACTCTGATAGTACCTGTTTCATCTGCATTTAATAAACCTGTATTTGTAACTTTACCTAATTCTCTTTTTTCCTGTTTATCAGTATTTATTACAGACCAGTTCACTGCAGCCAGAGGTATAAAATTACCGGTAGGATCTTTTCCGACTGCCATAAATGGCATTATATCTCCTTTAGTTACAAAGGCTTTTTCAGGAATAACTTTTAAAGTATCAATCGCTACAGTAGAAGAGCTGGCAGCAGCTACTGCAGTTAACTGTACAACAGGCTGAAACCCTGAAGCACATATTAACATCTGATGTTCTCCTGGATTCAGACCTGTAATACTGAATTTTCCTTTTTCATCAGATTTAACCCTTGTATTTACTATACTTACGACAGCATCTTTTACAACCTGATAACCTTCCGGAGGAGCATCCTGTTCGAGAGCCAGTAAACCGGTAGCAAGTCCTCCCGAACCATTTATCGGCTTAACAGGAGCATATATATATCCGGATTTAGTAACTGCAGTGGCATTACTTTCATTACCAGTATCCTCTTCGTCACACCCGAGTGGTATTAAAGATAATATTATCAGTAAAATAAAACTTATAGAAATCAGAAAACCTGACCTGAACATCATTCGTAATCACTCCTTAATTTATAAGTTATTATACCTGGCGTTCCTTATCACAAAGACTATGGAGGAATTAAAAAATATCCCTCCTGTTAAATATATAATATTATAACAACTATTAATTTGTAACGCAACAGAATTTTACTTTGCAAATTTAATACCAGATTTTTTAAATTTTAGATAAAATTTTTATACTGACAGCTATGACCGGGTGTTCACAACAAAGAATGAGAATTTATTCACTCTTCACCCTTCTCTCTTCTCATATAAAATATTTTTTTCCTGTAACGAAGAAAGAAGTGTTTCATAGACGGAAAAAAATCTGGATTTATACTGTGACGCAAGAATATTTACCCTGGTGTCTACAAAATCATAGACAATAGCATCTGTCTTTCCTTCACATGGACGCTGTATCCTTCCTATTGACTGCTGAATTTTTCTTTTTGATCTTGAAGGACATGTGAGAAATAACCTGTCCAGAATTTTCCAGTCAAGACCTTCTTCTGCAAGTCTGGAAGTTGCAAATATAGCATTAAGTTTTCCATTATTTACGAGGGTAACTATTCTGGTTCGTTCACTTTTTGACAGTTCTCCTGTTAATACCGTGCATCTGGCTTCAGGATATAACGCTTTTAAAAGATTATTCAATTCATGACAGTGTTTGACTCTGTCAGAAAGGATGAGACAGTAATGACCTTCTTTGATTTCATCAATAAGAATTTTGATTATAAGATTATTTCTTTTTGTATTTTCAGTCAAAGCATCAATCATAGAAGTAAAATCATCGCGATACTCATAATAAAAATCCGTATCAACTCTTTTTAAAGATGGCTTTACAAGATTTCCGTCCACAGACAGATCTTCCTGCGTAATTCTGCAAACCGTATAACCTATCTGATAATACATAAGCATCCCAAGGCCGTCAGCTCTGTAAGGTGTGGCAGTAAACCCGAAGCGATAATATGAAGGGAACTGTTCTATAACTTTCATAAAAGAATAAGCAGGCGTATGATGTGCTTCGTCCAGAATCACCAGACCGAAATGTTTTATAAAATCAGAAGTAAGATTTCTTTTGGAAAGAGTTTGAACCATACCAACTGTAATATATTCTCCCAGTTTCCAGTTACTATTTCCTAAAAAACCAATTTTATCAGCAGGAATATTGAGAAAATGTTCAATCCTTTCGATTGCCTGTTCTGCAAGTTCTTTCGTATGTACAAGCCACAAAGAATTCTGACATGCTCTTGCTATTATCTCAATTCCTACTACAGTTTTACCTGCACCGCATGGAGCTTCTATAATTCCCTGTTCGAATTTAATAGCTCTTTCAACGGCAGGAATCTGGTATGGTCTCAGCTTAATGGTAGAATAAAATTTGACAGGTTTATTAATTATTCGTAAATCCATTACCCTGTAAGGTAAATTCCTGGTTTTCAATTCTTTTAAAAGAGAATTTTTAAATCCTCTGGGCAATACAAGCCAGTTTTTACAATTTTTCCAGAATTTTATTATTTTCGGAATATTACCGGTCCAGAAACCCATCTTTTTATTCTTTAAATAAACCGGATTATCGACTGTTAAGCGATTTTTTATTTTTTGAATGAAATCGGAAGAGACACTTTTTATATTTACAGATATATTTCTGCCTATAACGATTTCCGCAGTATCTTTCATAACAGATAAATAATTTTGAACATAATAGTTGTAAAATTTAATATAAATAAAGTTCAGGCTCAATATTAAAAATTATGCTCAATTCTACAAACTCCTTTTACAAAATTTTTAACAGATAGAATAGGATGCTCCTCCGTCGATAAATATATTTGCTCCTGTAATATAAGCTGCTTTTTTTGAAGAAAGAAATACCACGAGTGGAGATATTTCTTCAGGAGTGGCAAATCTACCTAAAGGGATGGAATTTGCACTGTAAATATTAACGATATCCTCAGAAGTCATACCTGTTTTATCAGATAACATATCTGAAAATTTATCCCACATTTCTCCTTCTACAGCGCCGGTACACACACAGTTAACGAGAATTTTATATATTGCCAGTTCTTTTGATAAAGTTTTAGTCAGATTCATAACGGCACTGCCGTAAATATTATAATAAGCAAGGTTAATGCCGGGTTCTTTGCCTGATAAAGAAGAAATATTTATAATTCTCGGGTTATTACTTTTTTTTAAAAACTGGATGGAACCTTTTATAAAATAACAGATAGAAGAAAGATAATTCTTTAACACAGTCAATCCTTCGTCTGAATCCATTTGATAAAAAGGGCTGAAAAATTCTATAGTATTTATGTTATTAATTACTATATCTATAGAGCCGAATTTTTCAACTATGACGTTTAACGTATGTTCAACCTGACATTTATCTGTTTCATTCAGAATAAAAGTATCATAATTCACCATATTTTTAAGAAATATATGGGAAGAACTATTCTGTCTGGAACAGAGGGCAAGGTTTACACCTTCATATGCCATGTCCATAGCTATTGCTCTGCCAAGTCTGTTATCCCAGTTTGTAATTACAGCTGTTTTATTTTTTAATTCAAGATTCAAGATTCAGTATCCTCAATGTTTTATAAAAAATTTTTCAGAAAATCTTCTGTATTTCAGAGATCACATAGTTTTTTTATGACTGAAAAATTTATTTTTAACAATTTCTCTTATTTTCATTTGAACCAGAAAGTCCGTCATAAAGTCAACTTTTTTAAAGTTTGGATTTGTTTTTTCCAGATTAGTTTCAGCTTCATTTCTCAATAAATCTTTCTGATTTTCCTCCAGAGTATTATAATATTCATCCAGATAAAGACCTTCATCTTCTTTTTCAACTTCTTTTCTCTTGATTTTTATTTCCCTTATCTGCTGTTCTCTGTCTTCTTCTTTTGCCTGTTCTTTTGCATATCTTATATTCTTTTCCTTCAAAGCCGGACCCATACAGTGGGAAACCAGAGTAAAATCCTCCGCGCCAGATTTATTTTCAGCCACCCATTCTGCAGCAAACTTGATATCAGAAAGAGAAAAACCATCTTTTAGTAATTCATTTACTTTTTTTTCTCCATTTTTCCTTTTCTCACTTGATGTAGGTTGATTTAATTTTTTATAAAAGTTTTCTACAATTTCTTTTATAAAATGCTCTCTCTCATGGGGGGAAGTATCAGGGGGGGGGGGGCCTGTTTTTAGAGAGAGAGTGTTTTTATATATATTGTATTTAATGGGGTCAATTTTGGGTATACCACCAGAATCCATAGATGAGTTTTGGCTTAAAATATCATTTTTGTCGTCTATGTAATCTGGTGGTATACCCATTTTGGGTATACCCACGTGTTTGGGTATACCCAAATCTGGTATACCCATTTTAGGTATACCCAAATCTGGTATACCCATTTTAGGTATACTACTATATTCCATAGAGCGAGTATTCTCTTTTTTATTAGATTTTTCAGGTGGGTCAATTTTGGGTATACCCATTTTAGGTATACTGCTATATTCCATAGAGCGAGTATTCTCTTTTTTATTAGATTTTTCAGGTGGGTCAA